>NZ_JBJUSG010000037.1:0-27348 GCF_046044395.1 Candidatus Magnetominusculus dajiuhuensis
ATCATTGCAACTTCCCATGAGAACTTGTTTTATCCGTCAGAACAAATTTACCGTGCCGTTTGTCCCGCCTGCTTGATTTTATTTTTGCATCTGTGGTATCTTCCCTGTTGCTGTGTCAATTAAAACTTTTCTCATCGGCAGCCCCATTGAGTCTGTCAAGGAAAAACACGAACGCGTATCAAAGCTAACCGGCCTCGCCGTGTTTTCGTCGGACGCCCTGTCTTCTGTGGCATACGCCACAGAGGAAATCCTGATTGTTCTGGTACTTGCGGGGTCAGGCATGTTCCGCTTTTCTATGCCAATCGCTATTGGCATAACCAGCCTGATAGCGATAGTGGCTATCTCGTATTTTCAGACCATTCATGAGTATCCCTCCGGGGGCGGGGCATATATTGTGGCTAAGGACAACCTTGGCGAAAACGCGGGGCTTGCGGCCGGGTCTTCGCTGCTTATTGATTATGTCCTCACGGTAGCGGTTAGTATCAGCTCAGGGGTTGCCGCTATAACCTCAGCGATACCGTTTTTGCATGACTACACGGTTATACTATGTATCGCCTCGCTTTTAGTCATCACCGTCATCAATCTGCGCGGCGTTAAGGAATCGGGCAAGATATTTTCACTTCCGACATATATGTTTATTCTCGCAATTATAGTCCTTATCTGCGTCGGGTTGTTTCGCATGTCGTCTCTGCCGCACATCCCCCACCCCAAAGAGGTACAGACGTATTCAGGCCTGATGATGATATTTGTCGTTATGAGGGCGTTTGCGTCGGGTTGTACCGCAATGACTGGTATAGAGGCTGTCTCTAACGGGATTAAGGCATTTAAATCCCCCGAATCAAGGAACGCCGGTATCACACTGACATGGATGGCCCTGATACTTGGGGTCATGTTCATGGGAATAACCCTGCTCACAGACCGTTTCGGCATAATGCCCTCTGAGAGCGAAACCATACTGTCTCAACTGGCAAAGACCGTGTTCTCCCAGGGACTTTTTTACTACTTTATACAGGGCACCACGTTTCTTATACTAATACTTGCGGCCAATACATCGTTTGCGGACTTCCCGCGGCTCTCCTCAATAATGGCGCAAGACGGCTTCCTGCCAAGACAGTTGGCAAACCGCGGCGATAAACTCGTATTCTCAAACGGCGTAATCATATTGAGCATAGTTTCCGGCGTGCTGATGGTCGCCTTCTCCGGCGATACACACGCCCTCATACCGCTTTACGCGGTTGGCGTATTTCTATCTTTTACGTTGTCACAGTCGGGCATGGTCGTTCACTGGCTGAAATATAAGGGCAAGGGATGGGTCAAGAGCCTGATTATAAATGCCACCGGAGCGCTGACAACCGCCGTTGTATCTGTGGTAATTGCCGGGACAAAGTTTATACACGGGGCATGGATGGTTATCATAGCCATTCCAATCATAATGTTAATCACAAAGAAAATCAGCAGGCACTACCAATCGGTCTCAAGACAGTTGTCCATTGATAACGCCGAACCGGAAGTTGAATATGCGCACCACTCTGTGATTATCCCCATATCCGGCCTCCAGATGGCAGTACTAAACGCCATTAAGTATGGCAAGGCAATATCTGACGACGTATCTGCGGTGTATGTGTGTCTTGACCCGGCCGCTACGATGAAATTAAAGGCACAATGGACAAAATTTGGTATGGGAGTGCCGCTTGTTATCCTTGATTCCCCTTTCCGCTCCATCATCGAACCGCTGATGGACTACATAGACGATGTCAGAAACAGTTACCAAAAGGGCGTCATCACCGTCGTACTTCCAGAGTTTGTCCCCCTGAAATGGTGGCATCACCTCCTCCATAACCAAACTGCTATATTCATAAAGGGTATAATACTGTTTAAGCAGGGTGTGGTCTCCACAAGCGTACCACTGCATTTGCGGGATTAAAACACCCCGCCGCAAGCGGCGGGGTGTAAAGAAATTAAAGTTTTTGACGTTGCCGTATTTACGTACCGCTGTTGATTGACAGGGTAATAGTTATTGCCGCCCCTTTTGGAGACTGGGGAAAGACTATCCGTTTGAGCACCTCAAGCAGGCTCTCAATGCCGCTTATAGTGCCGTTTATCCTTTCAGTACTGATGACCTTGCCGTCAGGGGCGGTGGTTATTTTTATTACCGCTGTCCCATTAAGCCTATTGGCCAGGGCCGCCGCGTTGAGGGCGGAGAGGGCGGTTTTTATGGCGGTGTTGACCTGTTCGCGGTTAATTTCACTGGTGGTTACCAGTTTAATAATCTCCACAGACGACGGCTCCGGTTGTTTTAAGGCATCTGTTGCTGGTTCATTCACCTGAGCCTTTGCCGCTCCGGTTGGTGCTGCCAGCGCGGCAGGCGCGGCATTTTTATAATATCTTGCCCTTTCGCCTCTTCCCGCGCTTGCACCCACCGCATAATCAGATACCCCTTCTGGAAGTGGAAGCGGCTGCGTAACTGTTACGGCCTTGCCGTCTTTGAGCCTGACCTCAGTATCCACGGCAACAAACGATGTATAGTCTGTCAGGAGGCTGTATTTAAGACCAATATCTGTAACCTCTTTTACAATGGCGCTGTCCTGGCCGAGCCGGTTGTAATCAGCAAGCCTTGCTATGCGGTCCCTTGCCCACAGGTATTTTATGGCGCTATTGGCCTTCAGCGGCTTAACCTTGCCGACATCTATTTTCTGCGTGACAGGGCCGTCTCCGGCGGTACCTTTTATGGTCATTACACCCTCCGGCTGCCCTGAGTACTTTCCAAATATGACGATTGCCCGATTCGACAGCACGTCGGCAACATGCTCCGGCTCCACATCCTTTGTATCCATACGCCCGAAATCTACGCTTATCCTTGTCAGAGCTGGCGTGTCAATCATCTTTCTGAACTTGTCTGCCATGACGGGTGCCTGGTCTGCCTTCGACACCACAAAAGGCTCACCATTGCCAGCCCTTGCCATGCCCTCAAGCAGATAGCGGTTTACGCTTGTGCCAATGCCAAACGTAAAGACGTTTGTATTGCCAAGATTGTTTCGTATCAGATCAAATGCCTCTTTTTCAACTGTAACATAGCCGTCTGTGGCGATTACGACGGTGTTTGAGACCCTTTCATCGTGTGACAACATCGAAAGGGCATGTCTGAGGGCCGACAATAGCTCAGTACCACCGCCGCCTTTTTGCCGCTCTATGAGTGCTAAGGCCTGTTGAATGTTTTGCGGCGTTGCCGGTACGGCCTTCTCCGCCATCACAGAGGAGCTGCCAGAAAACAGGAGCACATTAAATGTGTCAGTCGGTCTTAGCGAGCCTATTAAATCTTTCAGGAGCTTTTTTGAAATCTCAAGAGGGAAGCCAAACATGGAGCCGGACACATCAACGATGAACGTGTACTGGCGGGGGGGGATTTGATTTATCTTCACTTCCTTTTGAGGCTCTACCATCAGGAGGAAATATTTATCAGCGCCGTCGTCATAGAGCATCAACCCTGAACTGATTGATTTTCCGGCAAGACGGTATTTCAGGATAAAATCCGCAACCCCACCGCGGCTTTCATCGTTGCCGAGATGCACATCGGCAAGCGCGGTGCCGTTATATGTCACCCTCGTCTTGTGCGATGGGGTGGTGAGTTCACTAATAGGCAAGGGGGACGAGAGTTTTACCGTTATATCAAGGGTTGACGCCGCCGCCTCGCCCTTGTGCAGGTATGGGTTTTCCACCCACTGTTCAGATGCCGGAGCGTCGGCCTTTGACGCGTTTGAATACCGGGGACCGACGACCGTGGGATATACAAACTCATAAACCCCGTCAGTGGGCACGATTAACTCGGTATATTTAAGCTCTATCTTTATGACGTCGCCGGGCAGGATATTGGCCACATTCATTTGAAACACGTTGGGACGTTGCTGCTCAAGTAAAGAGGCGCTCTTGCCCTCCTCTTTGGCCTTTTCATAGTCCTTTCTTGCCTCATCGCGCCGCTTTATCGCGGCCTGCAGGACACGGTCTCCGATAGTCATTTTCATGGCATAGACGGCCGCGCGCGTGGAGGCGGGGAATATGTAAATCGCCTCAATGGGTTTAGCGCCCTCGTTTTTATATACCTGAGCCACTGTGACATCGGCGATTACGCCCGCGATTTTTGCGTCAACCACCGTTGACTTGAGCGCCACCCTGTCAATCCCGTCGTCCTGCCCCCTGACGAAAAAGTATGGTGAGAGGGTCTTATCGGCAGACTCCCCCTGCGTGGCCGCCGCCATCGCTGTTGTTAACAATACCGCCATTAACATTACCACTGCCATTAACCACCTGTTTCCTTTCATAGTTGCTTACCTCCGTTTGTTTTATTTATTTTAGTGCATTACTCATATAGACAACGGCAGATTGAATAAGTTCCCGATTATATTTTTTTAATGTGGGGGCTTTGGGCACGGTAATTTTGTTCTGACGGATAAAACAAGTTTCCTTTGGAAGTTGCAACGATTTCTGGACTGTCCTTTTCTTAGTCCGTCATTCCGGCCTCATTTTGTCATTCCGGCTTGTCCGGAATCTGTTCTTATACCTCAGAATAGGCAAAATCATCATGAACAACCATTTAAGGGACGATTCCAGACAAGCCGGAATGACGGCAAGGGACAATACAGAAAGGAACAATACGGCAAGGGACAATACGGAAAGGGACAAAGATGACAGCAAACTAAGCAACTACCGCTTGCTTATGATGGAGAACAAATTTACCGTGGGAGCTTGGGGCAATCCATCGTGTCATTGACTTTGCCGTGCGTTTCCCTTATCATACAGTAATAATGAGTGAGCCAGTCATAATGAATGAGCAATCGAACGTATTTGAATTCGTGGAAGGAAAACGCCGCAGGCTTGCCGCGGGGTGGATGATTCTTGGCATTGCCTCTTTGCTTATAGCGGGGCTGTTGGCTATTTTGCTGGTGTTATCGCGGACGCCTAAGGTTCAGGACGTGTTTCCATTAATCAATTTTTTTAAGGTTGCACTCGTCGTACATGTGGACTTGTCTGTCACGATATGGTTTATAGCGTTTGCGGGGGTGTTATGGACATTAAACGGCAGGGAGTCTTTTATGGGCATGGGCTACGCCGCCTTGTGCGTATCTGCCTTTGGGACAGTCGTTATTGCGCTGTCGCCATTTCTTGGGGCGTGGCACCCGCTGATGAACAATTATGTACCAGTGCTGGATGATAAGATATTTCTCTATGGCATTGTGATATTTTTCACCGGCTTTACCCTTTTATTACTGCGTTCACTGCTGTGCATACCGCTTGTGGGTGCGGCAACAACAGGGGCAGGGGCGCAGAGATATGGCCTTTACGTGGGGGCAGTCATTGGATTGCTTGCGGTGTGTACGCTTCTTTGGACGTACCTGTCAATCCCTGATGACGCTAACGCGCTGAGGTACTTTGAGCTGCTGTTTTGGGGCGGGGGGCATTTACTTCAGATGCTTGATACGGCGATAATGCTCACCGCGTGGGTATGGCTTGCAAGGGGGGCGGGACTTGCGCTAAACCTCCTGCCAAAGACATCCATAATCCTTTTTTCGACGCTACTGGTGGCATCGCTATATGCCCCAATAATAATTTTCACGCAGCAGGCAGGCTCATGGCAGTACATCCATCAATTCACCGGGTTGATGGAGTGGGGGATAGGCACGCCGGTTATCGGGTTTGCCCTGTTAATCCTGGCCGCACTGTTAAAATCAAAAATCGGGGATAATAAGGGCCACCTGCGCGCGGCGCTGATAAGCTCTATAGTACTGTTCGGGGCGGGCGGGGCGATAGGTTTTATGATAAGCGGCATAAATGTAACGATACCAGCCCACTACCACGGGGTAATCGTAGGGGTAACGCTTGCCTTTATGGGACTAACGTATTATTTCCTGCCACTGTTTGGATTTAACGAACCCGCTGTAAAACTTGCAAGGCTACAGGCATATATCTACGGCGCGGGGCAGTTGCTTCACATAACCGGGCTGGCATGGGGGGGTGGTTACGGCATTGCGCGCAAGGTAACGGGCAGTGAACAGGGTCTGGACACCTTTAAGAAGGCCGCAAGTATGGGGCTTATGGGCATTGGGGGCATGGTGTCTATTATTGGTGGATTTTTGTTTTTGATAGTGGTGCTGAAGGCAATGTGGTCAGGGAGGAAGTCGTAAGTTTACCCTTTTTTCTTTAGAAGGCCCTTCATAAAAAGTATCTCCTCAAAGCTAAACGCCTTCATAGCGAATAAAGCATATACGGCAAGTGCCGCCGCCAACACGATAAATTTCTGGTAATATCCGGCCAGAAAATATACAAGCCCAAACGCGCAAAGCCCCCCTGCTACGGGTAAATACGCCCCCTTAAGCAGCGGCATAAGGCCGACTATCGAAGATATAAAATATAGATATATACCTAAATACAGGACAGTTGACACAAAGGATGCAACGCTCGCCCCATACGCGCCACTGAATCTTGTAAGCGGATAATACACCGCAGCGGACAATATTATCAGTATCAGGTTTAATATGAAAATACTCCTCTGTTTATGCAGTATTATGAGTAGCGGCTCAAACATGTATATCAAAAAATTGAAATTAATGCCCAATATCATTATTCTGAACAACACGGCACTGTAGGCAAACTTCGCCCCAAATAACAACAACATCAGCTCGTCCGCCATAGCAAATCCTATAAGTGACATCGGTATCGTCGCAATCAGTATAAGCCGGCACGCCGTCGTTATCATGTGGTCTATCCGTTCCTTCTGATAAGTTACCGAGGTTAAGGCGGCAAGTACGGGATACATCGCCACGCTGAAGGAGGCGGGGATGATGTTCAGCCTGTTTAACAGTCGGGCCGGGGCCTGAAATATCCCTATATCGTAGTCTGTTGCAAATTCCTTCAGAAAAAATACCCCCATATACGCGTATATTGATATGATTATCATGTTCAGGGCAAGATAGCCGCACTCTTTTAAGAAATAACGCATCCTGCCAAAATCTATCTTTATGACAGGGCGCACACCTAACTTCGCTAAGATAACCAACGATATACAAAACCCTATAATATTAGACAACATAAAGGCCGTAAATGCGCCATTAATACCCATGTCAAAGTGGATTGCCGCTAACATAAACACCACAGACATAGATGACACCGCAAACGAGACCAAAGTCTCATATCTGACCTTCTCAAAGCCAATGAACGCGGAGGTGCACACACTGTTGAGCGCCGCAAAGGTGATGACAACCACATTGATGGCAAGGGCGACAAAGTAAACAGAATCAACCCTGAAAATCAAAAGAATCAGCATGGCAAAAATGAGTATGGGCGGTGCTGACAGGCCGATTAATGTCAGGCCGGTTCCAACGATTTCAGAGGCGCGCCCCTTGTCAACGGCAATATCCCTTACCAATATCCTTTGGAGGACAAAAAAAAGCGGCAGGACAGCCCAGCACACAACCACTAAAAACGAATAGACGCCAAACTCTTTTACCCCCAGATAACGCGCCACAAGCGCTATCAACAGCAGCGAGTTTACCACCTCAGCCATCCGGGAGGTAAAAAACCAGACCGTATTCGACGCTATCCTCTTTATTCGCTTAGCATGATCCATAAGTTTTCAATGTTTCTCAACAGCGGTACTGTGCAACAAAGTGGGGTCACTACGTTACGGGTTTGTTATATCTTTTTAGCAGGCCATCCATAAATCCTTTAAGCAGCAGTAATAGTTTCCCCGGACTTCTCTCATACACTATCGTACCTATGGCAATCCTTATGACCGTCGCGCCCAAAGAGAGATAGGCGAGTCTGGAAAAAGTTCCAAGCCGCTTCAGGTACTCAAATATAATAAACTGGTTTCTTATCATATAGTAAAGCTCCTTGTCCCTGAGGCGAAGGCTTTTTCTGCCAAGTATTATTTTATTTCCGCCGGGCTTGAGCTTTTTTATTATCAGGCCCTCCTTGACCATAATAATGTTCGTATACAGTGAGGCCATCAGGCCGTAGGCGAAGTCATCGCACCAGCAGTAAAACCTCCTGTCGGGATAACCTATCTCTTTTATAATATTGCGGCTGATGACAAGCCCCTCAAAGGAGACAAAATTCTTGGTGGAGAATGTCTGATACTTCGCAAACACGGCGTCTTTTAAGACCTTTTGTCTTCCCGTGGCAAGGTCAATGTACTTATTGTCCTCAAACACCTGTCCATCGGGATATACCCTCGTCGCCTGGATACATTCCCCGAGGTTTGCATAAGACAGGAGTGTCTCTAAGGCATGGAGTTTAGGCTCCACATCGTCGTCCATTGTCCATATCCAGTGGAATCCGCCTTCGTATGCCCGCTGCATCCCCTCATAATACCCCCCCGTGCCTCCCGTGTTTGCGTGCATTCTGATGTAATGCAGCACAGTGCCGCTTTCCTCGTGCCTTTTTATTATCTCATGCGGGGCGCTCAGGGTGGTGGGCGGCAGTGTATCAATAAATCCCTGATTCAGGAGTTCTGTGGGGGTGTCGTCGCTGGAGGAATTGTCTATCAACCATACGGCGTCAAGGCTCCTTGTCTGTCTCATCAGGGCGCTCAGACACTCACATAGCAGCACCTTTCTGTTGTATGTTACCACAACGGCGCAGACGCTGAATGAGGCTGTAGCCTGAGCAAACGCCCCTGAGTTCAAATTAACCTAACGCCTCAGCGACTCAAGCATCAGCTCTGTTATCCTCTTAGCGAACGCTGCCGGGTCTTTTGGCTTATTGCCATCAAGCACAAGGGCCTGTTCATAGAGCAAGTCAATCAAGGCCTCTGCGCCTTCGCCCTTTTCTATTTCTATTGCTGTGCTCATGGCCTCTATCAGTGGATGGCTGGGATTTATCTCAAGGGTTCGCATATTTTTTGGGACGTCTTTGCCCATTGAGCGCAGCATCCGTTCCATTGCGGGGTCAATGGCGCCCTCGTCTGAGACGAGACAGCAGGGCGACTGTTTAAGCCTTCCTGACAGGCGCACCTCTTTTACGTCGTCCTTCAGGCGACTCGTTATCTGGGCGAGCAGCTTTTCATATTTATGTCCCTCTTCCTCTTTCTTCTTATCGTCTTTCTTATCAAGGTCAACGCTGCCCTTGATGACGGACTTCATGCGCTTGCCCTTGTACTCGAAATAACCGAAGATGATGTCATCCACCTCATCAAGCATGAAGAGTACCTCATATCCCTGTTCATTAAAGCTCTCCAGGTGAGGCGATTGTGACACCTCGTCATAGGATGAGCCGGTGATGTAGTAAATCTCCTCCTGGCCCTCTCTCATGGTCTCAACATATTCTTTCAGCGTAGTGTAAGCCTCTTTGCCCGTTTTAGTGGACCGGAAGAGCAACAAATCGGCTATCGCCTCCCGCCTCTGGAAGTCAAAGTGGACACCCTCTTTGAGTACCTTGCCAAGTTCCTCGTAGAATTTCTTGTACTTTTCGAAGTCCTTCTGCTTCATATCAGACAGCGTGTCGAGAACTTTTTTTGTGATATTTTTATTAATGACGCTGACGTGCGGGTTATTTTGCAGTATCTCTCTTGATACGTTTAACGGCAAATCCGAGGAATCCACAACACCCTTAATAAATCGCAGATATTTCGGCACAAGCTCTTCGCAGTGGTCCATAATCTGAACCCTCTTTACATAGAGCACCGGGCCTATCTTAAATTGTTCATAAAAAATATCCATCGGCACATGCGACGGTATATATATCAGGGCGGTAAACTCGGAAGTGCCCTCGGCCTTAAAATGTATAACGCTCAGCGGGTCGGTAAAATCGTGAGAGACATGCTTGTAGAACTCGTTATACTGCTCGTCGGTTATCTCTGATTTATCTTTCAGCCATATGGCTTTTTGGGAGTTCAGAGTCTCTTCTTTTGTCAGCTTCACCTTTGTACCCTTATCAAGGGCGCTGTCCTCTTCGCGTTCGACATCCATAACTATCGGGTATTCAATGTAGTCGGAGTATTTTTTAACGACGGTGCTGATTTCCCAGTGATTAAGATACTTTTTATCGTCATCCTTGATATGCAGGATAACGTCTGTGCCATGGGACGCTCTTTCGGCGTCTTCGACAGTAAACGTGCCCTTAGCCTCTGATTCCCATTTGACAGCGGTGGCCGCCTTTACGCTTTTGGTTATCACAGTAACCTTGTCGGCAACCATGAAAGACGAGTAGAAACCGACGCCGAACTGCCCGATGAGGTTCATGTCGCCCTTTTCTTTTAAGGCGCGCATAAAGTCAAGCGTCCCTGAGTGGGCAATAGTGCCAAGTTCTGCGATGATTTCCTCTTTGGTCATGCCGATACCATTGTCGCTGATGGTAAGCGTATTAGAGTCTTTATCAGCAATGATTTTAATTGACCAATCACCCGTATCCGTAATGGCCTCGCTGTTAACGAGGGATTCGTACCTGGCCTTGTCAATGGCGTCAGAGGCGTTTGAGAGCAGTTCTCTGAGGAATATCTCCTTGTGAGAATACAAGGAGTGAATCATAAGATTGAGGAGCTGGTTTATCTCTGTTTTAAACTCAAGATTCTCAACAGGCATATGTAATTGACCTCCTAATAATTAAGTTAGCACTGACTAATACAGTCTGCAATATAGTCTGTGAACAATTATACTAACCCATCCACCCTAAAAAAATCAACCTAGCCTTCAGTTCAGCCGCCAACGGCGGCAGCCCAAACGCAATAGATAAAACGTTGCAAAAATACGGGGTGAAGGGGGGGTTACCCCCCCTTCGTCGTTAATCCTTTTTTATTTCCATCCTATCATTAGGTATCTCGCCAAACATTTCTGGATTATACAGTGCTTCTACTCTTGTGGTAGGCATCTGAAATACGCCGTCGTTATTCAGCCTTACGGTGTATGAGACTGACAAGCTGCCCTTGGGCACGTATTCATAGTACACCTTTACGCCCTCGAATGTGAATTCTTTATATGCCTCCCACGCGCCTGTAAATTGTTGTTTCTTTTTCGTGAGCAGCGCTGAGTCCCGCCCAAGCCCCCTGTTTAGAATCGTTGAGCCTGCAGGGACGGGGTCATTTACCACAACCCATGTCATGTCTGACTGGGCATCTATTTTTAAATCAACCGTAAACACATCGCCCTTTGTCCACTTGCCCTTTGTCTTTTGCGAGACTGGCGTAATGGTCTTTTCTATCTTAAAGCCACTGCTCAATGGTTTTGTTAGGGGTATAGCCGCGAGACTTTGAATAGTAGCCCAGGGCTTTCCCATGCCGTTGTGGGAAACACTCAGTGCCGACTTCTTATTGTCAGGCCAGTCAAACCTGCCAACGCTGCCCTTTGGGGTCTTTCTCCAGTCGGTGTTAAATGTTTTGTTGTCCAATTGAGCGGTGGTTACGCCGTTTACGGGAACTGATTCGTATCTTGCTGAGAAGCGAAGGGCGCCCAGCACACCCCATGCGTTTGCCACGGTGCTGTCCCAGTGGCCGTGCCGCATCCTGCCTATTGCTCCTGCGGCTATCTTAGGCGCATCCGATTTCCATGACTCTATGGATAGGGATGTCAGCAGAAGGCGCACAGCGTTTGTATCCGGCGTAGCCATAAGCCACCATAAGTTGTCCATCTTTTCTGTTGACAGGCTCATCACCGTACCCTGCAGGTTGAGCCTCGTACGCAGAGTATCAATGGCCGCCTTCAGCCTCTTATCTTTACCGGCGACACGTCTTAGAATGTTGACAATATCAATAAGCGCTGATGTTGGAAGCAGCGCCGGGTCAGTGGTTATTGAGGCCAACATTGCGGGGTCTGCCGCGCCGTAGCGTGAGAGGGCCTCGATGGCCGAGAGTTTTCTTACGACTAAATCGGCTGTCTGAAGGTGAGTTCCCCTTGTTATCTTCCCAGTTACAAAAGATATTAAAGCGGCTATCATCTTGTCCTTCGTCTCCTGTGCTATATCATATCCTGCTTCATGGGAAACCGACAGAATATAAGATGTCAGCACCTCGCTTCCGGTCCTCATGTTGTGGAAATATTTTACGAGGCCGTCTTTGTCGAGATAGTTCGGCAGCTCTGCCCTAATCCCATTCCACATCACTGTGTCTCTGAGGGCTATTGCCTTTGAGACCTTTTGCTCCATACACGAGTATGGATAGCGCGCCATATAATAATCTACACCTGTCAAACCCTCACCAAGCCCGGGCTTGAACGACACATCAATCCCGCCAAGCTTTGGTAAGGCATCTGCAGGTCTTTCAACCGCAACCGCATATGGCGCGTCAATCTGCCGCAGCTCTGCCTGATACGTCCTCACATCTACGGCGTTAACTACCTTTTGTTGTACACGCAGCGAGTCTTCTGAGATACCTTTTACCGCCATTTCATATACCAGCAAATTGACGTTAAGCGGTACATCTATCTGCCAGTTAAAAACCTCAGAACGTCCTGCCGACACAGTAATTTTTACTGGAGACATCTTTCTCGTGATGTTGTCGCTGCCCCTTACTGATAGCCCGGCGAGGGCGTCAATGGACTTTTCGGTGGTGTTTCTTACCGTAAAACCAGCGATAAACCTGTCGCCGGTGCGCACAAGAGGGGGAATACCCGAAAATATCATCAAATCCTGAGAAGTCCTGACAGACGTGTCACCCGTGCCGAAAGACCCTGGGCCGCCCGTGGCAATGGCAACAATCTTAAAAGCGGTAAGCGAGTCGTTCAGTGGAACATTCACTGAGGCCTCGCCCTGTTCGTCAAGCATAACGGTTGCCTTCCAAAGGATGAGCGTGTCAAACAGCTCGCGGGTAACGTTCTTGCCGCCACCGCCACCTTGTGGGAGTGACTTACGCCCGAAGTGCCGCTTCCCTATGACTACCGCCTGTGAGGTCGAGGTCTTTAGTTCATACGGCCTTTTGCTCATCATCGCCTCAAGCAGCTTCCAGCTTAGATTTGGCTTTAATTCCAACAGCCCCTCGTCAACTGCCGCTATGATTACTGAGCTGCCCTTGGGCGGTGCCTTGCCGTCGGGGTCAAGCACCTTTATTTTAGTCTTAGCCTCCTGCCTCACCTTATAAACTTGCCTATCCGTAGTAACAGTGACTTTAAGCTCATGTGGCCGCCAGCCGACATCAATCCCCGTAATACCCAATTTAAACGCGGGTTTTCCCGGATCAAACAGGGCAGTGGGTTTGGCGTCATCAATGCGGCCCCTTATGACAAGCGCGGATACGTAAACATTCGGGGCATAGTTTTTCTTGATTGGTATCTCAATAACCGGCGCGTTTCTGGTGATTGTCTTTACATATGTGTCCATGACGCCTTCGCGCCCAACGGTTATCCACGCTGTGGCCTCCTTAAAGGGCATTCTTACCTGAAACTTTGCCGTTTCGCCGACTTCATATCTTTTCTGCCCGGCAAGAATATCAATGCGGTCATCACTTCCACCTTCAAACCACACATCCTCTTTGCCCGCAATAAAGACCTCGCTGTTAGTAAACGCCACTCTACCGCCTTCGTCTTTTACCTCTGGCTGGATAATTATCCTGCCAACGGCCGGTGAGGGTGCCTCACAGAATAATATGCCTTTTTCATCAGTCTTGCCGGAGCAGTGGCGTCCAACCTTCTTTATCTCATCAACATTTTCGTAAGAATAGAACCCGCCCGCCACACGTTTTCTGTGGGAATAAGTCTTCTTCTTAAAAATATCAACCTCAACGGGAGTATTTGGCCGCGGCTTGCCGTCAATGCCTAATACGATTACCTTATACCTGAGGGAGTCTTTCGACGCTGCCCAGTCTGACGGGTCTATTCCCACCAACAGCGACGAGGGATAGACCGGAATGTTTGACGAAACGGTTTGAATCTCGCCGTTAGGGTCAGGGAACTCAAGCTCCGCCCGGATGTCGTGCGGGATGCTTATTTCTGGAATATCCTTTAGAGCGGCCTTAGCCGTGCCGTTCTTATCAAGATTGAGTTCGATAGTCTGAAGCTTGATATGTTTATTATCCCCTGTGGGAGCGGCCTCGCCCTCATCGTCGCCCTCGCCTTCCGCCTCTATACTGTCACTCTGATTGGCGTTAGTCTCAATTCCCTCATGTACCGCCTTTCCAGAGAATGTATAGCCTTCCGCCGCCGACATTGAGATTTCCTTAGGCTGAAGTTCAGCGCGCAGTTTGACCGGCAAGTTGGCCGCGCCGCCGCCCGAAAGATATGAGACCGTTATGTCGAGGCCTGCCTCTTTTGGCCTGATAAGGGGCGATGTCGGCCCCTGAACTGCCGCCTTCATCATCACCACCCTGAAATCCTCTATGTTGAACTGGCCAGAAAGTATCCTCCTGTCGTAGGGTTTCGCCTTTTTAATAAGATACACCTCGTAGCGGCCATTAGCCGCCTGTTCAGGGATTGCCCAGTTCATCTCTGCCGCCCCGTTGTCGAGCCATTTCAATGGGAATGGAAACTCCCTGTTAGAGCCGCTGTGAACGATAACGGCCTTTTCGGGCATTTCGCCCGCCGGTACAAATTCAAAACCGTTGATTGAGTGTTTTCTTATGATATGTTTCATGTGCACGGTCTGCCCTGCGCGCAGCAATGTGCGGTCAAAGACCGTATGGGCAATAATTGTGCCCTCGGTGCCGCCATATGATTCAGGCAGTTTAAAGCGCCACGGCTCTATGCCCTTGTACCACGACGAATGGGAGAATGTGAGGTCGTCGCGTGTCCGGGCAAAGACAAAGATGCCCGATGTTACGTCATTAAGAACCTGTGAGTTTTCAGCCCAGTTTAGTTTTTCACGGCAGGAGGGGAGGCCGCTGTCAGAGGGCAGTGTTTGATTAATCCTCGCAATGCCGTCCTCGGCCGTCTTGCCCTGCCATATGGCCTTGCCGGTGCAGTCACGAAGCGTGACGTCGGCGTTGTTGACCGGTTCACCCTTATCAAGTGTCGTTACCCATACGGCTGAGGCCTCCCTGCCCCACACGAAGTGAGTGGAGAGGTTTGTAACCAGTGCCGCTGCCTGTACGTACATGGGGCGTTGATTCGGAAGGAGATGGCGGCCAAGGATGCCGCTTTCCACCTCTACGACATAAAACCCCGTACCAGCTAATGGAATGCCCATTACCTCAAACGCCTTTGTGCCGCCCGGCTTTGGCAGGGTGAATGCCTTCACGCCTGTGGCCTTATTAAGCAGCGGCTTTTCGCGCACGGAGGAGGCTGTTTTTTTCAGCCATTTTATTATCTCCTCCTGTGAGCCTGCCGGAATCTTCTTTATATTTCCAGTGACGGCTTCTTTTGTTTTGGCTTCGGCAGCCTTTGCCTTTGCATCAGGATTGAGCAGGAAGAGTTTTATCTCCTGTTCGATGTTTCTAACGGTAATTGGCAACAGGGCACCGGCCTTCTGCTCGATAATTCCAAAGCGCGAGGCGAATTTTGCCAGAGGCGGGTAGGCGTCAGTCCTGATATTCATTGGAAACTTGGCACTGTTTGAGAGCGCCCTTCCGGTCTCGTCCTTTAAACCATCAGGAAGCACAACGCTAAACGATGTACTTTCGGGAAATGGCCCGTTGAAAATTACACTATTGGTATATCCTGAGTCTTCTCCCTCATCGGCGTCAGGTTTTGGCCTGTAGAGCTTATCGGAGCTTTTTATAACGATTTGGCTTGCGGCCTTTTTACCAACGGGGGCGGAGAAATAGAGCTTCATAGGGGCAATGGGAATGCAGCCTGATGTGGCCCTCTCCTTAAGGCATTGAAACGTGGCAGTGAATGCCCTCTGCGTCTTGAAGTGCAGCACCTGGTCTATGTCTGAGGCAATGCCGCTTTTGGATTTCACCCCTTTGCCCCATACTACTTTCACATTTTTCCCCGATGGAAAGGCGCGATTGCACGCAATGGCTACGATGTTTTTTAATGGAACTTTTTTGTCGCTGAATGAGTTGGCAGCTTTGAGTATATCCTCCTTGTCCTTGCCTTGAATCAGGGTGACGCCTATGCGTTCGTTTATGCCGTCAACGGTGCAGTGGACATGCTCAGGTATTGAGGTCTCATCCGGCTGGCCATCAAGATAGAGGACAAAGGCGTGGCTTTCGTCAAGTGCGACACTGCCGTCCGAAGGGTCGGAGGCGATAATAGACGGCCCGCCGGTTGAAAATTTAAAACTGTTATCACCTTCAACCGCAGCGCCGGACAGCGTTTTTACAGATGGCCTCAGCGTGAACGTACAGAGAAGGCCGGAGGGTAAGTCCTTGTCGAAATCGTATGCCCAGTTCTTTGTGTCAACCCATCTGGCGGTGCCCTTCGCCGCACAATCAACATCAAAGGGGGATTCGGCGCGCGGGTCGCCAAAGGAGACCATCTGCTCTGAAAATCGGGCGGTAACCTGCCTTACGCCTTTGGCCGTGCCCTGAGGGGAGAACTGCTCCACTACGGCGCGCTCACCGGCAGATACGCCCTCGTTAAGAACAAAAATCGCAAATAACAACACTAATACGGCATATATTATCCCCTTTGATATGCCCCGATTGCCTGTCCCCATATCTTTGCCCCCATTATACCGAGTTGACTGTCCTGCCGCCGACAGCGGCACCTTTCCCCCGTAGTATATCTTATTAAATAAATTTATGGAAAGAGCTTCTCAGCCGTGCTTAAGAGGTGTGGTGAACATAAATCCATTGATTTCCTCCAGGGTGCGGGGGATTCCTGCCCTGCCTCCCATCCTGAGGCATTTCATCGCGGCTATGGCCGTGGCAAAACGAATGGTTTTTTCGTGCGGCCAGCCATTTAAGATACCATAGATACAGCCGCCGTGAAACACGTCACCCGCCCCTGTGGTATCAACCACCTCAATATCATATGCCGGATGATGAAATATATGGCCGTTCGGTGCCATGGCCAGACTCCCATCACTGCCAAGCGTAACGCAGACAAACCGAACACCTAAGCCGGTAAGTCTTAGGAGGGTCTCTTCGTGGCTTGAGGCATATTTTTTACTGAACTCCTCTGAGCACACCACATAATCGCAAAGCGGGAGGAGTTCATGCGTCTTTGAGCGCACCGAACCGGCGTCGAGCATGACGGGGACGTCAAGGGATCTTGCCATCTGTGCCGCGTTAATTGACGCTTCTTGCATGAGGCCGTCAAGATGAAGGATCGTCGCACCATTAAGGAACGATTCAGCAATGTTACAGTCGTCTCTTGAGGCACGCGACCAGAGGATTGTCCTGCTGGCGGTTGTTCTGTTTATTATTATACAGGCGGTCTGTGAAAACCCGCCTTTTTCAGTGAGCATATGCGATATATCAACGCCTTCGGAGATGAGGCCGTTTTTAATCCTCACGCCCACCTCGTCATCGCCGGTAACACCCGCAAACCTCGTCTTAACACCAAGTCGGCTTAACACAACGAGGGCGGTAGCAACCGGCCCGCCGCCTTCGATAACCCACGGCGATACTTCACACTTCTTATCCTCCACGGGAAACGCATCCACAAAGGTCAGATAATCAAGGCTGCACTGCCCAAGACCGGCAACGATTAAACTCATATAGATATCAGTTATTCATAATACTTTGATGTATCAATCTTTATCTTTAAATTTTTAGTATCTAACTTTCTGTTTTTATGCTCTAATTTTGATGAGAATGTAAATGGAAAAGAATAAAATGTTATATGACCCATATCTTTTTTATTATCTGAATCAGATCCATATCGAAGTTCTACACTTACAGTACCAGTGCCTTTTAATGAAATAGTTCCGTCTTTACCTATGTCTATTTCATTAACATCAACATCATATATTTCCTCTATTGCTGGGTGGGGCGATAACGCATTAAGCTCATCTGGCATGTTATATATCATTTCAGTAGTTAATATTTCTTCAATATTTTCAATATCAATAGTTCTCTCTCGCGGAGGTGGCGAATAAATAAATTTAAACTTATGTCCTGCCTGCGAATTCACATATGCACTCAGTGACCTTAGCCTTTCTTTTCCCTTTTGAGTCAATGAACCAGTCGTAACTTCAAAAACAAGAGTCTCACCGTTCTTTTGTGCAACAAGATCAGCTCTATAACCACCAATCATATGTTCTTTAGTTACACTGTAGCCTTTTGCTTCATATTCGTCATATAGCTGCGCGATCGCAATATCATGTAAATACTTTTTTGTATATTTATGCTTTATTACCATCACGCATCTCCAGTCTATCTATAAAATTATGATGTTTTACATATCCGCATTCTATATAAATAATATGGTTATATCTGGGGTCAACAATTGTTTTCAGCAAATCATCATTGTCAAAATTAAAGTCAATAGTGTTGTTATAATGTATATATGAAATATTAAGGGAGCCGCCTATTACAAATTTTAACTGATTATCGTCTTTATAAAGGAGGCCTCTCAGACTGTCCCATATAGGTTTAATAATGTTATCAGTATCAAGTTTACTATGTTTCTTTTTATCATATTTCGATACAGTTCTATAAAAATAATAGAAAATGCCATAAATATTATCTTTAGGATGATATAGTTCGATACTTGCATTATAGTCTTCCATTTTTCCTTTTATCACCGCTTTATAAGATTCCATTTTCTGCTGATATCTGCCCTTATCTTCTAAAAGAAGATTAATTGACAACGGCACCACATTTTCTATAATACAGTAATACATTTATCTATCCAAATCAGGGAATAGCATAATTCAAGGAACGATTATACCATAGTACCCGCTTTGTCGGCAACCGCGTCCTTCGCCCACAGGTTTTGCTTTTTATATGTCTTCCAACGGTTGTGCATCCAGAGGTATTGGTCGGGAAACTGAGTGATTATTTCTTCCATTGTGTGGGCTGTGGCCTGCGTTAATCTGATTATCTCGGCCTTCTCGCTTTCGTAGCCTGTTGCCGGTGTTATTGGGTCGCTTACGTAGCCCGTAAAACCCCCTTCCTTCCATTTTCGGCAGCACGCGATTACCACTATGGGTCGTTTATATAAGACCGCAAGCATCGCAGGAATAGGCGTGGCCGTTGCGGTTCTGCCAAAATACGTAATGGCAACCCCCTTCGCCGTGCTCTGGTCGGGCAGCATTCCTATTGATTTGCCCTTTCTCAGGGTCTCCTGAAGGGTAAACATGGCGTTGGTCTTCGCTATGAACAGTTGGCCGCTTTCAGCGCGGTTGGCGTAGATTAATTTCTCTAAATAGGGGTTGTCAAGCGGACGCACCACAACCACAAGTGCAATACCGACGGCAGAACTTATATATGGCAGAAATTCCCAATTCCCTATGTGCGGCGTTACAAATATACAGCCGTTTGCCTTTTCGTGGGCGTCCTTCGCCTTGATAAACAGGGCCTCAAGCTCAGGGTATGATTCTCTTATTAATCGGGCAGGGTCATTTGCCGTCAGCAGGGAGCGATATTTTATGCCTTCCATAAATGTGAGAAAAAACGACGCCGCGCTCTTGTCGGCGGTCTCTTTTACCTCCCGCGGTGACATCTGCGGGAAGGCCAGGGCGATGTTCTCCACGGCTATGCGCCTCCTCTTAGGGACGAAGATAAAGAGCAGAGTGCCTAAAAATGCGGCGATTGAGTGCATTGCGCGTATGGGCAGCGCCCCTGCCGCTAAAAAAATTAACCGCACCGCCCAGTACTCAAAATGCCATCTTATGCGCCTGAGCCTTTTCTTCTTTTTCATATTATTGTCATTGCCTGTACAGTTCGTTCCATTAATCAAAAACTGGATTCCTGCTTTCGCAGGAATGACATACCTATGTGTTCATTCATCCTGTCCTGTCTGTTGTCCTGTCCTGTCTTGTCTGTCATTCCTGCGAAAGCAGGAATCCAGAGAACCCTCTACCGAAGTTAACGGCATAGGCAATTAAAGGGGAACTTGTTATTTTACCGGTATTTTACGCGATGTTTGCCCGCCCCGCCTTTTTGATTTCCTTGTCCTTATACATCAGGGCGTCTGCCTCGGCTATCAACTCATCCAGCGTGGCCGGTTTTTCTGGATTATAGATGGTTATCCCTGTACTTAGAGACAGTGTCATATTGTCTTCAATGTGGGAGCGGTTATAGTTCCTGACGTTGGCGGCAAGACGCGCTCTGATTGTGTCTTCCACCTCGTCCCCCATCCTTGAGACGAGGACGATGAACTCGTCTCCTCCCATGCGCCCAATAATGTCCGCCTCTCTGAATGTGTCTTTTAATACGTCTGCCGCCGCCTTTATTATAACGTCGCCGTCTTTGTGTCCCCTTGTGTCGTTTATAAGTTTCAGGCCGTCAAGGTCTAAAAATACTATCATCATTTGCTTGTTATACCGACCGGCTATTTTGAACTGCTGCTCGGCGAGGGCGTAAAAACCCCTGCGGTTATAGAGGCCGGTAAGTTCGTCCACGATGGACAGCTTATGGAGCCTTTCCCTCAATACCGCTACCTCAGTAACATCAGTTCCGACACATATGATACTATTGGGGGAGCCGTCGTCTCTGTACAGGCACGTTGAGTTCCAGTTTATGTACTTGTCCTCACTGCCTCCCATGTTGGTTTTCAGCTCAAGATTGTTTATGTTGCAAAGGGATAGGATGTTATAGAACTTTGCCAGATTGCGGGAGAAATCTTCGTCTACGGCATTTTCTTCTGAGGGCGTCAAAAAACAATCCCGCCATGCCTTGCCAATGAGTTCTTTTGAAGCAACGCCAAGGATTTTAGCCGCCGAGTCATTCAGAAAACTGATAATGCCTTCGTTTGACATCTCACACACGATGGCCGGTAAAAACGCAACTAATGTCCTGTACTTCATCTCTGATTCTCTGAGGGCACGCTCCGCGTCGAGGCGCATCGCCTGCATTTCCCCAAGCCTCACCGCGCTCATGATTGAATGGCAGAGCAGCTCGGTTGTAATGCGCGACTTATTCAGATAGTCCTTGGCACCCTTTTTCATCGCCGAAAGCACTATCTCCTCGTCCCCATGGCCTGTGAGAAAAATAATAGGCGTGGTAATTCCCTCTACACGCGCCCGTTCGATTACCTCAAGGCCGTCCGCCTCCCCAAGCATATAGTCCACGATTATGACGTCAAAACCGCCGGTGAGCAGTTGTTCTATCGCGTCGGGAAATGTCCGCACATCAACTATCTTCAGGGAAATATTCTTAAAACCTTCCTTTAAGTAATCCCTTACAAGGAGGACATCCTCCTCGTCGTCGTCAATGAGCAATACCTTCATCTCTTTCATTTCTTTCATTATATATATCTGCTTCCTTAATTAATATCTTTACTCAATTGACCGCCTATTTGCGAAGCATCTCCCATATCCTCTTTTTCGGGTTTTTCGGGAAGCTCGACTGCGCTAAACCAGTATTTCGAGATTATGTTGGCGACCTCAAGCAGGCGGTCAAAGTTCTCAGGTTTTTTTATGTACGAATTTACGCCAAGGTCGTAGCATTGCTGTATGTCGTCTTTCGAGGCGGATGTCGTCATTGCTATTATTGGAATAGGTCTCATGGCGGCATCAGATTTTATCTCCTGCAGGGCCTCAAACCCATCTTTCCTTGGCATGTTCAGATCAAGGAGTATCAAATCCGGATGCCCCCTTTTCGATAAATAATCAAGTAGCTTCTCACCATCCTCTACCCATGTTATTCTGGCGTTGAGGCCGGTTTCTTTGAAGGCGTCGGTTATCAGGATATTGTCGTCTTCGTCGTCATCGGCGTGGAGAATTTGAAATGGCTCTATGGTCTTTCCATTTGTCTTCAATCCTTTGTCCCCCGTCTCATTGTGATTCTCTTTTTTCCGGCAACCGCACTGTAAAAGTCGTGCCCGCACCCGGTGCACTTTCTACGGCCAGCAGTCCGCCGTGGCGCTTCACTATTTTATCACAAATAGCCAATCCCATACCCGTCCCTTCATATTCTCCACGGCCATGAAGCCGCTGGAAGGGTTTAAATATCTTATCTATGTATTTCATATCAAAGCCGATGCCGTTGTCAGTGACCGCGATTTCATAGTATTTTATAGAATTCTCTATGAGATTATTGGTAAGCCTTACCGTTACAACAGGCACAACGCCCTCTGCGTGAAATTTTAGCCCATTGGCCGTGAGATTCATAAATAACTGGTGCATCTGCATAGCGTCTGCCTCAATAACAGGAAGACCATCAAACTCCACGCGTCCACCGGAGCGCATAAGGCGCTCCTCAAGGTCAGAGACAATGCCCTGCATAATAAGATTCAGGTCGGTTGGCAAAAATGGCTTGGCGCGAGTGGTTATCCTCGAAAAGTTCAGCAGCTCTTCAATAAGGCGCTGCATACGGGCAGCCGCCCCCTGCATTCTTTGCAGGTAGTCTGCGGCATCTCCGGTGAGGGTTGCCTCGGTCTTGGAACGTAGCCTGTCTCCGAAGGCGATTATCTTACGCAGCGGCTCCTGAAGGTCATGGGAGGCAACGCTTGCGAAGTCCTGAAGTTCCTGATTGCTGCGTTTCAACTCCTCGGCGTATTTTGAAAGTGAGTTCTTCACCATTACGAGTTCGGTTATATCCGTAATAAGGGCAAACGCCCAGGCTGCCATGCCGTCTTTTACAGGGGTGGCGTTTATGCGCGTGTGCAGGAACGCGCCGTCATCGGCTACAATCGTAACTGTTGCCGCAACCCCAATCCCCCACCCCAAATCGCCCAACACATGACTAAAGGACTCGTACTCGGCGTGATGCACCAGGCTGAGGACGCTTCTGCCGATTACCCTTCCCCTCGCCGTTTTAAGCATTTTTACCAGGGCGTCATTGCAACTGGTTATCTCGTATGAACGGTCAAACTCAATAAAACCCTCCGACGTGCTGTTTATTATATTATAGTATTTTTCTTCAGTTTTTTTCAGGGCTTGTTCTACGCGCTTATGGGCGGTCGTGTCTATACACTTGCCGGCAATAAACATGTTTCCCGAAGGGTCTTTTATTGGAAACCTTATTATCAGCCACTCATGCGGGCCGTCATCCTGAGGAAACGTCTCTACCATATCAACGGTCTTATTGACTGACAGCACGACAGCGTCATGGCCGCGCAAGACTGTGGCCAATTTCGCAGGGAAAATATCCCTGTCCATCTTTCCTATTACGTCTTTTGCCTCCATGTGGCTTATATTTCTGAAATTGTCGTTTGCATAGACGTATCTACCGGCCTCGTCTTTCATAAACGCGGCAAACGGGCTGTTTCTCATAAAAGTCATAAACAGGTCCTCGGACATCCTGAGTTTCTCTTCGGTCAGGTTTCTCTCTATAATGCCGGCCAGTGTGTTGGCCATGGATTGGAGAAACTCTATCTCTGTATCATTGCTGATATGGCCCTCTTTCACATAGAGATTGAGAAGTCCAAGCGTCTTATCGCTGCCTGAAAGTATAGGCACGCAGTAGTGGCCGTGATTCGATATGCCCGGGTACGTTACATCATGGAGGCCGTCAAGGGCGTCAGTAAAAATGATTTCCTTCGTTGCCGCCGCTCTGCCACATATACATTTGTTTAATGGAACGTTATGGCATAGCTCAAGTATCTTGCCGGAGAGGCCAAGCTGTGCCTTCATGTCCAGTTGGCCGGTCTTGTCATTGAATAAAAAGATACATCCCTTTGAATCGAGAGAAAGCCATTTGATGGACAGTATCAGGTGAATTATACGCTCCAGTTGAGTATCAAGCGCAATAGACTCAAGGGCAATGTCCAGCGCCAGGCTTATTGTTTTCTGTATGTCGAGATGGCGGGCGTTTATCTCCTCGGCACGCTTTCGCTGCATGACCTCATCCGACAACTGCTCGTTGATTGTAGTCAGCGCCGCCGTCCTTACCCTTACCTTTGCCTCAAGCTCTTCGTGAGCCTGTCTGATTTCCTCTTCGTATTGTTTGCGTTTTGTGATGTCTGTTACTATGACGATTATTATTTTTTCATCTCCAAATTCCAGGTAGTTTGCCATTACCTCAGCAGGAAACATGGTGCCATCCATTCGTTTGCCGACTACCTCGGATACTGTTAATTCTTTTGTCACAGAAAGCGATAAGAGCAATTCCCAGTATGGCTCTGTCGTCATATCAAAGAAACTCAAATCCATTCCATTGAAGAATTTATAACCGAATATGGCCTCCGCAGCGGGGTTCATAGACATAATCATGGCGTGGATATCTACAACTATAATGCCGGTAGGGACGTTATCCACGACAGCGCGGGTACGGGCTTCGCTTATGGTCAGCTCTTCTGTTTTACTCATCAGGCGGTCTCGTGAGGCGGTTATCTCATCCACGAGGATTTCATATCGTTTTTCCATTACCGACAATTGGTCGCCCTTAAGGTCTTCTGTTGTGTCAAGGCCGAGCTGTTCTTTTGAAAATATGGAAATGTGGGCGCTTAACCTCTCTATACGCCTTGTAATCCTGAACATTATCAGCGTAACAGATAAAACCAAAACGGCTATCCCAACCGTCCCAACCTGAATTTGAGTTCCCATTATTTCACTTCTCAACTGTTTGACCGAACTTGTGGAAATCATGGAGGCAAACATCATTTTCACGTCTGTCTCGCCGTAGTCAAGGAAGGATTTCCCTGTGAAAATATATTTCCCCTTGAGTGACGAGACCAACGTGCCGGGAGCAATTGCATCAGGATCATTGCTTGCCAGGACTGCCGGTTCCTTTCCCATAATCAGGGCAATGATATTGCCGGAGCTATCAATGGACAAGAGGAATTGATCATCTAATGCGTGTGCCAGCATTAGTGTTGCCAGCGTTTTATCTGTTTCGTCTGTAACTTTCTCTGACGCGATTATATATGGCACACCGTCGAGCATAGTTAAAAAGGCCTGTCCGCGGCTCATCTGGTTAAGCGCCCCTCTCTTGCCTAACAAAGCGGAGGGAATCGGCTCCGAATCCACGGTGAATACCTCCATGGGATTGCCTTCGGCATCGAATAGAGCGGCGTATGTGAAATCGGCAATAAGTCTAAGCACGGCAGTGCCAGGCAGCCACGGCGGGATTTCCTCCTGCGTTATTATCGATTTGTTTTTGTTCCACTTATCTCCCTTTACATAATTGACAATAGAGTGCTGTTTAGACAGCAGGACAGCGGTCTGATGAAAACCAATTACATAAGTGTCGAATTTGGCGCGGTCAGCAACTGCGCGTCTGGCCAGCCGCTCCTGCAGCTGCGCGTCTAACGAGTCCGCAAGGCGGCTGGTACTGTAATACCCAAGTCCCGCGCCTAGCCCTACGCTGACGGCCACAGTGATAACTACCATCTTTAAGGTCAGTGAAATCCTGTTAAACATAGCTTATTGCCTCAGACGCATACCAAGGCAAACGCATAAGAAATTGCCTCTCTTATTTTTGTCACCGCCCTTATTTTTGTCATTCCGGCTTGTCCGGAATCTGTCCTTATGCCTCAGAATATGCACAATCATCATGAAACTCCCACTAAAGGGAAGATTCCGGACAAGCCGGAATGACGGCAAGGGACAAAGCCGAAACGATTGCATAGGCATCTTCCGCTTTATTTTTCAAATGCGATTGCCCTGAGCCGCATACGTTATATGTGTGTGGAGCCATCAATCAGGCTCTCCTGTGACCTCGTCGCCTGTGAATTTCCAGCCGGCCTTGCGTAGAATCGGTGCGGGGATAATCGCGAATCCCTTGTCAACCCTGTCCAGATTGGACAGTATATATTCTATAAGTTTCTTCGCGGTTGGTTTAGCCAGTTTCGGGTCGTCCCATGAGGTGAAATTCATTGTCCTGTACGTGGTGTATTTTCCAGAGGCGACGGCCGCGTCGTCCTGCGGGGATATGCTGTCAATAGTTAAAAATTTAAACTTATCCTTTGCCCCATAGGTGTTTGCCATCCAGAGGGTTTCGTATCCTATGGCGCCTTTGAGCGCGGCGATTTGAGAGAGCATATTGGGAATAGAGCCTACTTCCATCGCCTTGGGGCTGAACAGGTCTTCCTTTCCCAGAATCAGGCACCAGTGACCCGGTCTTGTCTTACAGTGAAGCCTCACAACCGGCCTTATGTCGGTGTCCGGGCCGGGGGCGCCGGATGGGGTTTTCAACTCTGACCACTTATGTATCTTCCCCCTGTATATCATTCGCACGTCGGCAAGCGAAAGGTTTGAAACTGGGTTTTCCTTGTTTACAATTATAGCCAGCGCGGCAATTCCCATCGTGTGATAGCGAAGGCCGGGCAGGCGGTCGGCCTCTCCGGGCGGGCAGCACATGGCCGATATATCAACCGTCTTTTTTGCCGCCGCACCTGCCGCTATACCGCATGTCCCCTCTTCAACGGCAATCTTGAGGCCGTTCTTTTTCTCGAATTCCCTGACCAGCGGCAGCACCGCCGGATATATCTGTTGGTCAAGGGCGAGGGCCAGGTCGGCCCCCTCCGCCCATGATTCATACTTTATGGATTGCTTCATCCACTCGGGGGACATACTATAGACCTTCGCCGGGTCACTAAAAGGCTGCCCGCGCATAGGGTCCTTTGCCGCGGCGGCCCTTGCTGAGTTATCCCAAACGCCCGAAGCAATTACCAACAAACATACTGCCGAAAGATAAATAAGCACCCTTATAGCCTTCATATTAAGTACCTCCCATGTAACTCCGCGTTATAGCGGGACAATCATCCCGACCCCGCTGACATTCACCCTTGCAACACCCCGTATGCCTTACCATGTGTTAATAAAATATGTCATGGACTGCGGCCTGAAGCCCTTCTATGACTTTAGACGTAACCACACCCTCAAATGCCGCAAAGAAATGTAACTTATACTTATCGCCTTCGATGGTGAAGATTTGAACCTCCTGAAGCTCCGGCATGACTATCCAGTACTCGGGCACCCTGTATTTCTCGTAAATAGCCTTCTTGACCTCGGTATCCCTCTCGTAGCTCAATGGAGAGATTATCTCACAAACCATATCCGGCACACCGCGAATCCAGCCCTGGACAATAGACATATTCTCTTTTCTGATAAACAATATGTCGGGCTGAAACCGGTTAATCCCTTCCTCAAAGATAACGTCAAGGGGGGATAAATATACCTTTCCTAAATTGTTTGCCCTGACATGGCGGCGTATGACGTCAGCTATATTAAAGACAATATCCTGATGCCTGTCAAATGGACTTGGCCCCATGATTTCCTCTCCGTTTATTATTTCCGTCAAGTCGAAATCTCTGGTTTCCATCACCTTAGTGTATCACCTACCTTCAGGCTCTGTCAATTCATTTACGGCAACTGTCAGGGCAATCGCACTATAAATTGCCTCCCTTATTTTTGTCATTCCAGATTTATTTTTGTCATTCCAGATTTATTTTTGTCATTCCGGCTTGTCCGGAATCTGTCCTTATGCCTCAGAATATG
>NZ_JBJUSG010000038.1:0-9900 GCF_046044395.1 Candidatus Magnetominusculus dajiuhuensis
CAATCATCATGAAACTCCCAATAAAGGGAAGATTCCGGACAAGCCGGAATGACGGAAAGGGACAAAGCCGAAACGATTGCATAGGTATCTTCTGCTTTATTTTTCAAATGCGTTTGCTCCTGTTGACGGCAACCGCGTTAACAATAAACGCCGTGACCGGCACATCGGCGCTGCCGGTCACACAGTTGTCCTCCTATCCCAATCTATCATGCCCCAATTGCGGCCTTTGTTATTTCTTCGGCCTTTTTGAACATGATGTCTTTTTCGTCTTCTGAGCGTGTCTCAATGTAAAAACGCACCTTTGGCTCTGTCCCCGACGGCCTTATTAAAAGCCATGAGTCGTCGTCAAATATTACCTTTGTGCCGTCAACGGTTATGATGTTTTTTATGGATTTTGACTTGCTGCCGAATGTTACCGCCGCGCCGGCCCTGAGGGTATCTTTTATCTTCGACAGTTTCTCTATGAGGGGTTTACCAACCAGCGCGCGGTCAACTTCCACGCCGGAGCGGTCAGGGTAGAAATACCCAAACTCCTCCTGCACGTCCCTGAAATACGCCCCTATTGTTTTTCCGGTTGCCATCATCATCTCTATGGCGATGAGCAGACCGAACATCGCGTCCTTCTCAAGCGTATGGTTATAGCCGGTGATGCCGTCGCTTTCTTCGAATGTTATGATTGCCCGTTCTTTTGCCGATGGGAGCAGGTATGGCCTGAAGTTTTTAAACCCTACCATTGTCTCTTTGAGCGTGACGCCGAGCCTTTCGGCTATCGCGTTGACGAAATTGCTGGTTGCCACTGATTTTGCCACTATGCCGGAGAGTTTCTTGTATTTGTGGAAAAAATGAAACGCCAGCGCGCCAAAGGCGTTCATGGGCAGTTCGGTAGTGCCGTCGGTTAATCTGATTCTGTCGCCGTCGGGGTCCATTATTACGCCGAGTTTGAGGGCCGCGTCTGAGGCCCTTAGCTCATTGGTAACCATCTGCATATTCTTTGATGACGGCTCAGGGGCAATACCCCCAAAGAGGTAGTCGTTTTCTGTCCTGAGGTATTTTATTTTACTGCCGTTTTCGCCAAGCAGACGCTGCGGCCTTCCGCGCGTTGCGCCGTGGACGTGGTCTATGCAGATGAACACGTCATTATCGGCGATAAATTTTTTAATTGAGTCAAGGTTAATGGTTCTCTTGTTGTTTACGTATTTTTCGTACAGGGCAACGGGGTCAATGGTTTCGTAATCCACTTTCCTGGCTTCGGGGATTATCGTCTTATCCGCCATCATCTTATTGGCAAACCTTTCGATGACCTTTGTAATCTCAGTGCCTGCTGGTCCGCCGTCTGAGGGGTTGAACTTATAGCCTGCCCAGCGGGCGGGATTATGCGACGGGGTCAGGTTTATGGATGCCGCCCCACCAAGCTCTTCAAGTGCAGCAGAGAACTCAGGCGTTGTGGTCTCGCCGGAGTAGTAGGCAGAGATGCCCGCACCGCTCAGAAGCCCAATTGCCTCCATGGCAAAGTCCTGCCCCAAGAACCGGTTGTCATGCCCTACGATAACGCCTCTTTGTTGAATCTCTTTAAAATCTTTTACACCGAGGGCCTCCATCACGGCGGGGTCCTCTTCTTTGAACATTGAGATTATTGCCTTCGTCACTATCTTCATATTATTAAAGGTATAGTCCATGCCGATTTCCCCGCGCCATCCGGAAGTCCCGAAGACTATGTTTGTACCATCCATGTTTTCCTTCGCAAAGTCTTCTATTTCAGACAGCATTCCCGCGTTTTCCTTTGGGTTTGACAATATCTCCTTCCAGCACTCAGAAGCATCCTTAAATAACGCCATATATACCCCCGCTACTCATCACATTTTTCCGGCCACAGGCAATGCCCGCGCGATTGACTTATATATTGTATCACAAATACGAATGATTTATCCATATCGCCGCTGCTTTAACGCATGGATTTGCGGGGGGCGCGACTTAAAAAGATGCCTTTTTGGCATGGGGATAGGTAATTGCCCTATTTTGTCCTAAATCACCTATATAAAAACCAGCCTTTCACCTATTGATAATAAAATTCATTCCAATGCCGGGCAGGTAGTTGAGAAATATTAAAGTTTTGAGGGGATAATCCCCCGTCTTGGCGATAGATAAAGCGTCGGCAAAATTACGGGGTGAAGGGGGGGTTACCCCCCCTTCGTCGTTAATCCTTATCTGTTGGAGTTATTGATCTATCTCTTTTACATCAATAAACGGCATATTTTGAGAAGTAACCTTTGGCAGAATACCGTTCCACTTGTCTATGGCCTTCATTGTTGCCTCTATTCTGCGCAGTTTAATCAGGTCAGGCGAAATGTTTTCTTTCTGAAGCCTTAGGGCCTCGGCCTCCGCCTTTGCCTGTGTTATCTTCTGTTCGGCCTCGATCTTGATTCTATCCAAATCTCTTGACGCCTTCAGTGCTAGTTGCTCGGCGGTTTGTTTTGATTCAATGGCCTCCATGAACAGCTTGGAGAATGAAAAATTCATGATAGAAAACTCATCTACGACGATTTGATGCTTGATGAGACGCTCAACCAGACCGCTTTTCATCTCCGCGCTGACAATCGGCCTTTTTGTTATCAGTTCCTCGGCGGTATATCTGGCCGTTACCGCCTTTACGATTTCCTGAACCGCGGGGTCAATTATCCTCTCCTTATAACTGGTGCCGATGGTTTGATAGATAAGATTTGCCTTATCGGGGAGGATGTTGTAATTGATAGCGATGACAGATGTAACCTCCTGCAAATCCTTCGATGAGGCATCGGCGTTTGTCTGGGACTTGTGTACCTGGACATCCATCTTGACGACTTTTTGCACTATGGGAATAAGGATGTGAAGCCCCTCGTTAAGCACGACAGGCTGTACCGCTCCAAAGTTAAGCACTACGCCCCTTTCTCCGGCCCCTATGGTAACAAATGGATTAATAATAAGCAGCACCATCACTACAGCGATTACAACTGTAACTATCATGTAGAATTTCTTTGTAACGAAGCCCGGCATTTTAGGCTCATATCCGTCAAAAACTCCTCCTGGCATACATAACCTCCCACTTAACGAATTAAACAAGCTCTCCCATTAATTGTACACTAATTGTTAAAAAAATGTTTATTTAAAAAATATTGACAACAGAGGCGCGCGGCGGTTACAATTTCAGCAGGAGGGCGTATGATAGGATTCATAGGCGGAGGCAATATGGCCGAGGCATTGATTAAAGGCATGGCCTTGAGGAATATTTACGTCTCGGAGCCGTCTGAACAAAGACGGGGCTATATCTCAGCAACATACGTCGTTAACACTACCGACGACAACAAAGAGCTTGCCGTGAAGTCCGACATTATCATTCTCGCAGTAAAGCCCCAGATAGTAAGCGGCATTGCCGAAGAACTTGCCAGCGTTGACCTGTCGCAAAAGATTCTTATATCCATAGCCGCCGGAGTCTCGATTTCCTATCTCAGCCATGCCTTTAAGACGAACAATGTTGTAAGGGTGATGCCTAATACCCCGGCGTTGGTGCTTAAAGGGATGTCAGTAATATCTGCGGCTGAGGGAATCTCCCTTGAGACTATGACCTTGGTGGAAGGGATTTTCTTATCCATCGGGAGGGTTTGTCGCCTGCCTGAAGCCCAAATGGACGCGGTTACGGCCGTTTCGGGAAGCGGGCCGGCCTTTATCGCGTTCTTTGCGGAGGCTATGATTACAGGCGGCATAGCACTTGGCCTCGACGATGAGACAGCCTCTATGCTGACCCTTCAGACGCTTGCCGGGACGTCGGAGCTTTTTTCCTCACGCAGCCCCCGGTCAGTCATAAATATGGTCTCCTCGCCGGGTGGAACTACCGTAGCTGGACTAAAAGTTATGCAGGACAGAGACATGGCCGGGCTGGTTGCCGATGTGTTGAGGGCGGCGGCCTTGCGCAGTGCCGAATTGAATATTAAGGTGAGCAAATAATTTCTGGAGGGAGGTATGTTTATCGTTGGAAATCTTGTAGGGGCAGTTGCAGAGATAGCCGACCTTATACTGGGGGCTTATATGTGGATTGTCATCGTTGCCGCCCTGCTGAGCTGGGTAAACCCTGACCCGTACAACCCTGTTGTGAGATTTTTGTATTTGGCAACCGAGCCGATATTACGTCCCATCAGGAAAAAAGTGGGCACCCTTGGCGGCATAGACATCTCTCCGATGATTGTTGTCCTTGCCATTGTGTTTACGAGGTCTTTTCTGGTGAAAAGTCTGTTGCAGGCAAGCCGCGTTTTACGTTGACGCGGCAATAAACTTATTTTAATTGCAGATTTATGATATAATCATCCCGTTTAAGGAATTAAACATAAGGAGGCAGGGCATGAGGATTACACCGCTGGATATTCAGCAAAAACAGTTCCCCGTGAAGTTCAGGGGGTTTGACGTTGAGGAGGTCTATGCCTTTTTGGAGATCCTTCGTGAGGAGATGGAGGAGCTGCTTAGGGAGAACACGTCCTTAAAAGAGCAGATTCACATCATAGAGGGACAGCTCAAGGAACACAAGAACATGGAGACCACCCTTAGAGAGACACTGATAACCGCCCAGCAGATGATTGAGGCATATAAGACAAACGCCAGAAAGGAGGCCGAGTTAATCACGCGGGAGTCTGAGCTGAGGGCAGATGAGATAATAAAAAGGGCGCAGGAGCGTGTTGTCAAAGTCCACGAAGACATTGTTGACCTCAGGGGCATAAGGAGACATTTCAAGGAAGAGATCAGGCGTCTGGTTGAGAAAATCCTGCGCGAGATAGAATTTGACAAGGAAAGAGAAGGCGACGCTGACGACTGGGGTGACAGAAGAGTAGGGGCTGACGACGGCGTTGAGCACGTATAATACTTTAAAAGGGGTTCATGACATTGTCCCTCCAGATGTGTTTGTATGGAATAAAATAGAAAGGACCGCGAGGGACTTGTTTTATATCTTCGGCTATGACGAGATAAAAATACCCGTCATTGAGTCCACCGAAATATTTACCCGCTCAATCGGGCAGTCCACCGACATAGTAGGAAAGGAGATGTACACGTTTACCGACAAAGGCGGCAGGAGCATTACATTACGCCCCGAAGGCACTGCGCCGGTTGTTAGATGTTATGTGGAAAACGCACTGAACAGGCGGCCTGCCCCGCAGAAATTTTATTACATGGGGCCGATGTTTCGCTATGAGCGTCCCCAAAAAGGGCGTCTCAGACAGTTCTATCAAATCGGTGCGGAGTGTTTTGCCGCGGCAGGCCCGGAGTCCGACGCCGACATGCTGTTTCTGATTAATAATTTTTTTGAAAAACTGAAAGTGCCGCACCTGAGGCTTGAAATAAATTCTATCGGATGTAAAGTTTGCCGCCCCGCTTATAATGCCGCCCTGTCCATGTTTTTTTCGCAAAAAGAAGAGTTCCTCTGTGGCGACTGTAAGACAAGGCTGACAAAGAATCCCCTTAGAATCCTTGACTGCAAAGTAGAGAGCTGCTGTGTGCTCAGAAACGGTTCGCCGCTTATCATAGATTTTCTTTGCGAGCACTGCAAATCGCACCACGACAGACTAAGAGAACTCCTATACAACCTCGGTATCTCTTTTGACGACAACCCGTTGATAGTAAGAGGCCTTGATTATTATACCAGAACAACTTTCGAGTTTACTACGGAACACCTCGGCGCGCAAAAGGCGGTGGCGGCAGGGGGGCGATACGACAGCCTCGTAGAGGAATTCGGCGGCCCGGCAACACCGGCCATAGGCTTCGCGCTTGGTATGGAGAGGCTTGTCGAGTTAATGAAACTGTTTGAGCCACATACAAACGCCCCGTTTTTCTACTTCGCTGTGCTGGGTGAGGAGCCGTTGAATATTGCCCTTTCTCTGGCCATAAGACTCATGGATAAGAACATCTCCTCTACATGCGGCGAATGGAAAATATCCTTAAAGAGCCACATGAAAAGGGCCAGCAGCTTAAATGCGAAGTACGCCGTAATGCTTGGCACAGAGGAAATCCAAAAGGGCATGGCGACATGGAAACGCCTCTCCGATGGCACTCAGGACGAAATAAATATACATGACGTGGCGGCCTTCACTAAATTGTATGAGCAGGGGCGGGCATGATTGAGAGCATGACAGGCTATGGAGCCAGCGAAAGAAACGGCCTGAAAGTCGAGATGCGTTGCGTTAACCACAGATTCCTTGATTTGAACATAAAGGCGCCGCCGTTTTTCCTGAAACACGAAATAGGGATAAGAAACCTGATAAAAACACGCTTCCATCGCGGCCACATAGACATATATGTAACCGTTGCCCCTGAAAGTACATGCAAGATATCAATTAACAAGGAATTCGTAAAAGGTCTGATTCACGCGGTGTCAGCAATCAAAGATGAGTTTCACCTGCGGGGAGAGATAGACTTCGCCGCCATCTTGTCATTTAAAGAGGCATTGGTTACCGAGATGAGCGAGACGCCGGAGGATGTCATTTACGAGGTCTTCAACGAGGCCATAGAAAAGTTGGAGGCGATGAGACAACAGGAAGGCCAAATCCTCCTCGGAGAAATCACCAGCCATCTTGACGCGATAGACGCGGCCTTAGCCGGAATCAGGGAGGAGTCACTGGGTGCCGCTGAGAGAATCTTTGAAAGGACTAAAAGTAAATTGAAGGAACTTATGGATTCCATACCGGTTGACGATAACAGACTGTTGCAGGAAGCCGCGCTTTTGGCGGAAAGATATGATATTTCAGAGGAAATCCAACGCATAGGAAGCCACCTGAAACAATTCAGACAAAACCTCGCGGATAATGATAAAATAGGCAGGAAGCTGGATTTTATATTGCAGGAGCTTAACAGGGAGGCAAACACGATTACGTCAAAGACCGATATGTATTCGGTAAACGCCCTCGCTGTGCAATTAAAGGCGGAGATAGAGAAACTACGCGAACAGGTGCAGAATATTCAATGAAAAAAATACATGACAGTGAGAGGAACCATGTATGTATATAAATAACGGACGGCTGTATATACTGTCAGCCCCGTCAGGGACGGGAAAGACGACGATAAGCGGTGAGATACTAAAAAGTATCCCCCACATGAAGGGGTCGGTTTCATTCACGACACGCCAACCCCGCGCCGGAGAGCGTAATGACATTGATTATACCTTCATCAGTGTGGAGGCGTTTCATCACATGTTACAGGCTGGTGAATTTATAGAGTCGGCGGAGGTGCATGGCAATTACTACGGCACGTCCATAAAGAGGATAAAAGAGATACAGGAAGGCGGCAGTGACGTACTCCTTGACATAGACACACACGGGGCAAAGCAAATAAGGGCGAGACACATTGACGCCACATATATATTTATCCTCCCGCCATCGCTTGAAGCGCTGCGTGAGCGTCTGTATAAGCGAAACCTGGACGACGAAAAGAGTATAATCCGCCGCCTTGCGAAGGCAAAGGATGAGATCAGGGAATGCCTGTTTTACGATTACATAATAGTGAACGACGACCTGCGCCGGGCGGTTGACGGCCTGAAGGCGATAATACTATCGGGCAGGTTAAGGGCTGACTGCCTGAACGCGGATTGGTTTGAGGGCAAATTCGGCATACAGTAATAAAATAATGGTAGATTTAAATAGATATTACAGGAGGAACAGTAAATGGATTCAATCTCACTGCCCATAGAGCTTGACTACAATGAAGTAGATGGACGCTTCAGGCTCGTGCACATCATATCCCAGCGGGTGAAGGAACTATCTCACAAGGGAAAGCCTATGGTTGTCTCAAAGGCGCATAAATTAACCACTATTGCGCTTGAAGAGGCCATAAGCTACAAACTTGAGTTCATCACCGGAGTAGAGGCCAAGCAGGCAAACGAAGAGGCGAAGAAGCTGGACTACAAGAGGTTCTTAGAAGAGAAACGCAGGGCGAGTGAACAAGAAGACCTCTCCGAACTCGAAAAAGACCTCAAGTTCTATCTCGACGAGAGAGAAGATACCGGCATAAAGCACACCATAGAGACGTTGTTTACCGATACCGATGGGGAACCCTTAGCAGATACGGAGTAGCATTCCTATGGAAGACAAGGCACGGGGACGCGCGGATGCGGCCAGGCATGTTGTGCTTGGCGTTACGGGCGGCATTGCGGCCTACAAAAGTCCACTCATAGTGCGCGCAATTAAAGACCTGGGGATAGAGGTGAGGGTGGTTATGACTGAGGCGGCGAGGCAGTTTGTGACGCCACTGGCGCTTGAGGTCGTCTCAGAAAATCCCGTGTTGTGGGATAATTTCCAGTCTCCGTTGTCTCACATAAACATGGCAAAGGGTGCGCTTGCCCTGATAATCGCCCCTGCCACGCTTAACACGATTTCAAAGTTTTCCTCCGGCATAGCGGACAATCTGCTGACTACGCTGTTTATGGCCTTTAGAGGCCCTGTAATAATAGCCCCGGCTATGAACTGGAGGATGTACGACAATCCGATATTCAAAGACCGTCTTGCGTATCTGAAAGACAAGGGAGTAGTAGAGATACCACCCGAAATGGGCCAGCTTGCCTGCGGCGAGCAGGGTGTGGGGCGCATGGCATCGGCAGAGAGGATTGTGCATACGTTAAGGCGCGTAATCGGCGCAAATGATATGAAAGGCCTCAGGGTGGTCGTGGTCTCAGGGCCGACGAGGGAATACATAGACCCCGTGAGATTTATAACAAACAGGTCATCGGGGAAAATGGGCCTTGCCCTTGCGCGTGTGGCCTGCCTGAGGGGGGGTGTGGTAACGCTCATAAGCGGCCCTACATCACTGCCCTCGCTATCTGATATAAGCGACGCTGAGGTTATCCGCGTTGAGACATCCGGCGATATGCGGCGTGCCGTTTTAGAAAAATCCAGAGAGGCCGACATCGTGGTGATGGCCGCGGCGGTGTGCGACTTCAAACCGGAGAGGTTTATAGAGGATAAGATATCACGTACGGAGAGATTTACACTTGATCTCATAAAGACAACTGACATCCTTGCGGAGGTATCCTCACATAGAAATGCCTCAAAAACACCTTACATAGCCGGTTTTGCCGCTGAAACAGGTGACAGAAAAGACAGGGCGCGCGAGAAACTCAAAAGAAAAGGCATCAACATGATAGTCTTTAACGATGTTACCGCGGAAGGGGCTGGTTTTGACTCTGACACTAATATTATGACTGTCATCACACCGGAGCAGGAACTCTCCATTCCTAAAATGTCAAAAGAAGACGGCGCTGACAGAATCTTCGACATAATACTCTCACACATAAAAGGCCCGCGCTGATGTCTCCCGATAAACTGGACAGGTTAAGAGAAAAGGTCTTAGGCGGTACCAACCCCAAGCTCTTCGTCCCCCTGTCGGATGAGTACAAGAGCCTTGGCATGACGGCCGCCGCGATACATGTGCTGGAGCACTGCATAGAGACATATCCAAACTTCATGAGTGCGCGCGTGGCCCTTGGGAATCTCTACATGGAAAAGGGCTGCTTTATACACGCCATTGAGGAGTTTAAATCGGTTACAGAGGCCATTGCGGACAACATCCTGTCTCATAGAAAACTTGCTGAACTGTACACAATCATAGGCGAGACTGAAAATGCCCTGTTGTCCTATAAAACAATCCTTTCAATAGACCCGTCTGATGAGGACGCGGCTGCGGGCATTGAGAAAATCATCAACGAAGTCCGGCTCAAAGAACAGTCGCAACAAGAGGCAGCGGCGGACAACCCTGACATCCCGGTTGAAGCAATCTCAGAGACAAGTGATATCGGGGACGAATACGAACTGACTGAGGGCATAGACATTGAAGACGGTGAAGAGACGGTAGTAATTGAGACGGAGCCATCAACTGCTGAGTTCACGCCTGAAGAGG
>NZ_JBJUSG010000038.1:10000-26606 GCF_046044395.1 Candidatus Magnetominusculus dajiuhuensis
CCACCCCTATTGATATTGAGGCAATCTCAGATGAGCCAATCTCAGAGACTATTGATATCGGGGACGAATACGAACTTCCCGACGCCCAGGACGCCGAAGACAGTGAAGAGACGATGGCAATTGAGGAGGAATTATTAACCGAAGAGTTCACGCCTGAAGAGGCCACCCCTATTGATATTGAGGCAATCTCAGATGAGCCAATCTCAGAGACTATTGACATCGGGGACGAATACGAACTTCCCGACGCCCATGACGCCGAAGGCGGTGAAGAGACGGTGGCAATTGAGGAGGAACCATTAACTGAAGAGTTCACGCCTGAGGAGACCACCCCTGTTGACATCGGGGACGAATACGAACTTTCTGAGGTCATAGACGCCATAGACACTGACGAGGGGCAAGAGACGGTAGTAATTGCGACAGAGCCATCAACCGATGAGACCATACCTGTTGAACCCCATGCGGCATCAGAGACCAAACCAATCTCAGCGACAGAGCAGACCAGGCCGCCTGCCAGATTTAATCCCGTGCACGAATACGAGCTGCCCCCTGATATTGATATTGACGATACAGACGAGGGTGAAGAGACGGCAGAGTTAGAGGCGGAGGCGTCAACCGATGATGAGTTCACGCCTGAAGAGACCATGCCTGTTGAAACCCATGCGGTAGAGGAGGCTGAACTACTTTCAGGGGTGCAGGAGAGTGAGCCGCCCGCCGCCCCTGAGCCTGAGGAAGAGTATGAACTGCCTGCTGACATAGACGACGGGCAAGAGTCGCCAGAGCTAAAGGCGGAGCCATCAACCGATGATGAGTTCACGCCTGTTGAAACCCAGGCGGTAGAGGAGGCTGAACTACTTTCAGGGGTGCAAGAGAGTGAGCCGCCCGCCGCCCCTGAGCCTGAGGAAGAGTATGAATTTGACAGCCACGACATTGAGGACAGCGACAGCGACGGAGCAATCGAACTTAATGCAGAACCACTGGTGGATGAGCTCATCCCCATTGATACCATCAGTTCAATGGCTGTGGAGGCTGAACCTGATTTCGGAATCAGAGAATCCACGCCACCAGCCCCATTTTCCCCCGTGGACGAATACGAACTGCCAGCCGACATTGATATTGACGACATTTACGACGGCGAGACAGCAGAAGAGCTAAAGGCGGAGCCATTGGCCGATGAGTTCACACCTGAGGAGCGCATCCCCATTGATACCATCAGTTCGATAGCCGTGGAGGCTGAACCCGATTTCGGAATCAGGGAATTCACGCCACCAGCCCCACTTTTCCCTGTGGGTCAATACGAACCGCACGCCGGAGGCCACACCATTGACGTCCTCGCCATTGACACAGGGCAGGCAACGTTAGTCCCCCGTGTGGAATCCGCAACCGATGAACTCTCCCAACATGAGCTTATCCCTGTTGACTCTACAACGGCAACGGATATTGAACCCCTTTTCGGGCTTAAAGAGGCCACACCATCAGCCCTGTTTAATCCCGTGGAAGACTATGAACTCCCTCCTGACATTGACAGCGGCGACACAGATGCAGTGCTCAAAGTGCAACCGTTAACATACATATCTACACCTGAATCTACCCCTATTGATACAATAAATGAGGCAACAACAGAAATTGAACCTGATTTGAGGCTTGAAGAGACCTCGCCTCCAACACTACTTAATCCCGTGGAAGAGTCAGAACTGACCCCTGATACGGACGGCGGCGAAGGAACGGTCAAAGAACAACTCAAAGCAGTGCCATTAACCGATGATCTCCCCCCTGATGATACAACAAAAGGTGCGGCAACGGAGGCTGAACCAGCATTGGCGCATGAAGAGACCTCGCCTCCAACACTACTTAATCTCGTGGAAGAGGCAGAACTGACCCCGGATATTGACGGTGGCGAAGGAGCGTTCAAACTCAAAATGGAATCATTAACTGATGAACTTATCCCTATTGATACAGCAAAGGAGGTGGCAGTGGAAGTAAAACACGCGTTCGGGCTTGAGGAGTTCTCGCCAACTGTCATATTTAGTCCTGTGGAAGAGTACGAACTGCCCGCAGACATTGACAGTGATGTCAACGATGGTGCCGAAGGAATGCCCGAAGAGATGGCAATCAAATTCAAAGCGGAACTATCAGTTGATAATCTTCCCTCTGATTATGCGACAATTGAGGTGGCAACGGAGGCTGAACCCGCATTAGGACTTGAGGAGATGGCACCTCCTGATATGCTTAGTTCTGTGGAGGACTATGAACTGTCCCCTGACATCATCACTGACGACGCAGAAGAGACGGCTGAAGAGGGGGCATTTGAATTTAATGTGGAGCTATCAGTTGATGAACTCCCCCTTGATGATACATCAGTTGAGGTGGCCACCGAGGCTGAACCCGCCTTAGGGCGTGAGGAGACCTCGCCAACTGTCATGCTTAGTCCTGTGGAAGAGTATGAACTGCCCCCTGACGTCATCACTGACGATGGCGAAGAAACGGCTGAAAAAGGGGCATTTGAATTTAATACGGAGCTATCAGTTGATGAACTCCCCCTTGATGATACATCAGTTGAGGTGGCCACCGGGGCTGAACACGCGTTCGGGCTTGAGGAGACCGCACCTCCTGACATGCTTAGTCCTGTGGAGGACTATGAATCGCCCCCTGACGTCATCACTGAGGACGGCGAAGGAATGCCCGACGAGCTGGCAATCGAATCCAAAGAGGAAACCCTGCCCTATGAGCTACATGAGGACTTACATATTGAAATCAACGCCGGAGGGCTGCGCCAGCCAACCAGCGGACAAAGCGACGAGACCGCCGCCGAAATCCTCCCGCAGAAAGAGGACGCTGGTAAACCAGCCGCCGAAGGAAAAGAACCGGATATAAAAGAAACGTCGGCCACCGCGGCCTTACCTTTGGTAAAGGAGGCCAAGGCAAAAGAAGTCAAGACCGTGGAAGTAAAACCAGCAGAGATGAAGCTCAAAGAAGATGAACATCTGGATATGGGAGATAAACCTTTCACCCTGCACACTAAGATAATCAAAAATAAGATTACAAAGCGGGTTGAGGGCAAGGTAAAGGCCGAGACAATAGACAAAGACCGCGTGTGGCTTATGCAGGAGCTTGACATGATAGATAGTTATATAATCACTGAGCACTATCTTGCGGCCATAAAGGCATTTCAGCGCTTGCTGGAGCGCTATCCGGGCGATGAGGAGATATTGAAACGCCTTGATGACATCAAACATATGGCGAAGTTTATGGACAGAGACGATAACTCGATGATAAGAAAACTTAAACTTATGAAAGATAAGTTAAAGGAACGAAAGGAGTAGTTATGACTCCCGAAGGCGGCAGCGGGCAATCCAGAATTGACAAGCTTAGACAACGGCTTAACCTGAGAGCCTCATGGGCATTTCTCATCACTAATCTCATAAATATCAAATACCTGACGGGCTTCAGCGGCTCAAGCGCGTATTTGCTTGTAAGCGGCGTGGACAGTTATTTCTTCACAGATTTCAGATACAAGGAACAAGCGGCGGCGGCGGTCGGTGCGTGTGATATAATAATTACGAAAAAAGACCCTGTAAGGTTTATTGTAAATTTTATCGAAAAGAAGAAAATAACAAAATTGGCATTTGAAGACACCCTAAGCTACAGGACATTGCGGATGTTTAAACAAAGGTTTCAGGTAAAGGCGCTGAGAGATACGGTAGAGGGCATCAGGATTATTAAGGACGCCACAGAGCTGTGGCATATAAGACGGGCAGCCCAACGGGCGGAGAGCGCCCTCAGCGAGTTGAAACCCCGCATAAAGGCGGGCGTCACAGAAAAGGCTATCGCATTGATGCTTGAGGAGGGGTTAAAGGCCCAGGGGGTGGACAGCATACCGTTTGAGATAATTGTGGCATCCGGGAGGCGCTCCTCTATGCCCCACGCCAGGGCGACTGACAAGGTATTGGAACAAGGCGACCTGCTCATCATAGACTGGGGCGGGGACTCCGGCGGCTATTACTCCGACATGACGAGGACATTTCTGGTAGGAGGGGGAAATGATTTGGGCAAGAAAAAAGAGATTTATGATATAGTACTAAAGGCCAACGAAGAGGCACGGGCATCGGTAAGAAGGGGGCATAGGGCCTCAGATGTGGACGGGGTTGCCCGCTCGGTGATAAAAGATGTCGGCTATGGCCGTTATTTTGGCCACTCAACGGGGCACGGCATAGGGATGGAGGTTCATGAGCTGCCATATATATCGGCAATGAACAGGAAACAAAAAATAGACGAAGGCATGGTCTTTACGGTAGAGCCGGGGATATATATACCTGAGATTGGTGGTGTGAGAATAGAGGATATGGTTTGTGTAACAGGGCAGACAGCAGAGACAATAACAAGCCTTTCTAGAGATTTAGAGGTGTTATAGCAGTTCAATTAAACGCAAAGAGCGGCAGGAGGAGTGTTTTTGATAGCGACGAATGATTTTAGAAGAGGGTCGAAGATAGAGTACAAAGGGGAGCCTTATGAAGTAATCGAATTCCAGCACGTGAAAATGGGCAGGGGCGGGGCGTTTGTCCGCGCCAAGATGAAGGGGCTGAAAAGCGGAAAGGTAATAGAGGATACATTCAACTCAGGGGAGAAATTCCCAAAGGCCAATCTCCAGAGCAAGCAGATGCAGTACTTGTATCTCCAGGACGGTATGTACTATTTTATGGATATGGAAAACTACGAGCAAATCCCCCTGACCGAAGACCAGCTTGGCGGCTCAAAGTCCTTTTTGAAAGAGGGCATGGTGGCAACGATTCTCTACCATAAGGAAACCCCGCTTACCGTTGAACTGCCGATATTCGTAGAGCTTGCCATAGCGGAGACAGACCCCGGCTTCAAAGGCGACACGGCCTCAGGCGGGGCAAAACCGGCAAAACTTGAGACCGGCGCCATGATAAAAGTCCCCTTTCACATTAATCAGGGAGACATTATTAAGGTTGACACAAGGACAATGGAATATATCGAACGGGTGAAGTGATGGAAATTAACGATATTAAAGAACTCATAGAGCTGATAAAAGAAACCGACATCACCGAGATACATTACGAAAAGGATGGGTTGAAAATAACCCTCAAGAGGGAATCCACCGCCGCGGCGGCGGCCACTGCGGCATCGGTGGCAATTGCACAGGTCCCTGACGCGGGTGAGCTGGCCAATGAGGCCCGGGAAAAAGAAGACGACAACTATTTGACCATTAAATCCCCGATAGTGGGCACGTTTTATCGCTCGGCAACCCCCGCCGCCCCTCCGCTTGTCGAACTTGGTGATTCTGTGAGAAAAGGACAAGCACTCTGCATAGTGGAGGCCATGAAGCTGATGAATGAAATAGAGAGCGAGGTAAACGGTACAATAGTGAAGATATTTCATGAAAACGGCACTGCGGTTGAGTACGGTGAACCTCTGTTTCAAATAAACCCGCTCTGAGGAAGGATATGCCTCTTTTTAAGAAAATACTGATAGCCAACAGGGGCGAGATAGCGATACGCGTTGAGCGCGCCTGCAGGGAACTCGGCATAAAGACGGTGGCGGTGTACTCCGATGTGGAAAAGGACGCCATGCATGTCACAATGGCGGACGAATCCATATGTATAGGGCCTGCCCGCGCCGCTGACAGCTATCTGAACATCCCATCTATATTGAGCGCGGCGGAGATTACAGACGCAGAGGCGATACACCCCGGTTACGGTTTTCTGTCCGAAAACCCGCAGTTTGCCGAGGCGTGCAAGAAATCAGGTATCTCATTCATCGGCCCAACGCCTGAAAACATTCGTCTGGGTGGAAACAAGGCAAGGGCCAAACAGATAATGAAAAAACATGGCATCCCCGTAGTTCCAGGAAGCGACGGTGCCATATCAGACAAGAAATTAATCTCGAAACTGTGCTCAAAGATAGGATATCCCGTTATTCTGAAGGCCTCAGCCGGTGGTGGTGGCAAGGGCATGAGGATTGTATATATGGAGCCGCATCTTGAGAGCGCGCTTTCGTCCGCTGAGGCAGAGGCTCATGCCGCGTTCGGAAACGGGGAGATGTACGTGGAGAAATACATACCGCGCACGCGCCACATTGAAGTCCAGATAGCCGCGGATAACGAGGGCGCTGTCATACACCTTGGCGAGAGGGACTGCTCTGTCCAGAGGAGGCATCAGAAGCTCATTGAGGAGGCCCCATCCCCCGCAATAACTGAAAAGACAAGGGAAAAGCTCGCCAAATTCGCCGTAAAAGCCGCCGAATCGCTGAAATACAGAAACGTAGGGACGATAGAATTCATACTCGACGCCGACGACAATATTTATTTTATGGAAATAAACACCCGCGTGCAAGTCGAGCACCCCATAACAGAATTGATAACGGGGGTGGATATTGTAAAGGAACAGATACGCATAGCGTCCGGCCTTCCCCTGAGCACAAAACAAAAGAATGTAAGACTAAAAGGCCACTCAATAGAGTGCCGCATCAATGCCGAGGACCCGTTTACGTTTGTACCCTCGCCCGGGCAGATTAATTTTCTATACCTCCCCGGAGGCCCCGGCATCAGGGTAGATACGTTTATACACGCCGGGTCTGTCATACTCCCATACTACGATTCACTGATAGCAAAGGTCATATCGTATGGCTGCAACAGAAAAGAGGCCATCGAAAAGATGCGCCGTGCCCTTAATGAATTCCAAATCGGGGGGATTAAGACCACCATACCATTTCATAAGACGGTGCTGTCAAACCCAGATTTTCTCGCCGGCAAGTTCGACACGGGCTATCTGGAAAGGGAAAATGCCGCAGACCGCTGACAACAGATTGTTTTTAGGCGGCATATGCGTCCTGATGGACTGCGGGAGCCGTGGCCGCCCACCCTTTGATACAATAATAGACATCATAGGAAGTGGCGTAAAGTGGGTTCAACTCAGGGACAAGAAGACCTCCCGTCTTGCCGTATATAAGGCCGCACGTCTGCTAAGGACACTGACGCGGGCAAATAGTATAACCTTCATAATAAACGACTATGCGGATATAGCCGCCGCTGTGGACGCCGATGGCGTGCATCTCGGCCAGGATGATTTGCCGCTTTTGGAGGCGCGTAAGATTCTTGGGAATGACAAATTGATAGGCATATCCACGCATAACATTGAACAGGCCATAAAGGCACAGGCAGAGGGTGCCGATTACATCGGCTTCGGGCCGATATATTCCACAGCCACAAAGAAGGCCGGTCAGCCCAAAGGCCCGCAGTCAATAACAGAAATCAGAAGCCACATTCACATCCCCATAGCGGCCATAGGCGGCATAAATGAAGGGCATATCACAGAGCTGATAGAGGCTGGGGCCGACGCCATTGCCGTGGCCTCAGCAATAATGGACGCCGAGGACGTCTCAAAAGCCGCGGACGCCTTTGTCAGCAAACTCATGGCTTTGCGCGGCACGGGATAATAATGATGGACAGCATAATGGAAGAGAAATACCGGCCCATATGCGGCCGCTACAATCGCTGCCAATCGTACCCTCTTCACGCCATTATTGAGATGTCAAAGTCAGTTGGAAGGGAAATCCGCCTTGAAGCCTTGTTGAAGGTGATTATAGAAAAGACCGCCGAGTTGATGGACTGCCACAGGTGTACGGTTTTTGTCTATGACGAAACTGCCGGAGAACTCTGGAGCTATGTCGCCATAGGCATTGATTCAAACGAGATAAGATTTCCCCTTGGCGCGGGCATTGCCGGGGACTCCGCCATCAACCGTAAAAAGGTCAACATCCCCGACGCGTATTCAGATTCCCGGTTTAACCGCGAATTTGACGCAAAGACCGGCTATCGGACAAGGTCTGTTTTGTGCTGCCCTATGGTAAATGTTGAGGGCAGGCTTATTGGTGTCCTTGAGGCCATTAATAAAAATACCGGCGGGGCGTTTGACGAGGAAGACGAGGCCCTGATAGAGTATCTGGCTGGGTACTCCGCCATCGCCATAGAAAGGACATTTCTGACAAGCAGATACGTGGAGTATAAGAAAAATCAGGAGATAATGGGGTTTGCCCGCGAGATTCAGATGAACATGCTGCCTGTGGATTTCAAGAGTATCTCTGACAGCTCAAACGCCGAAATCTATGCCTTTATATCACCGGCCACCGATGTGGGTGGAGATTTCTATGACTACTTCTTTGTCGGGGACAACAGGCTATGTTTTGCTATCGGCGACGTATCCGGCAAGGGTGTGCCGGCGGCCCTGTTTATGGCGGTTGCCAAGACCCTCTTTAGTACGATAGCAAGAGACGGCGCCACACCGGGGCAGATATTATATCGTCTGAATCAGGAACTCTCAAGGGCCAATGACATGATGATGTTTGTAACCATGTTTGCCGGTATTTTAGATACCACCACAGGGCTGCTGACATACAGTAACGCGGGGCATAACAGCCCATATGTCGTCTTTGGAGATTGTAAGATAGAGAAACTGGACGCGGTCACAGGGACGGCAATCGGCCTGATGCCAAACTCGGTTTACGAAGAGGCTGTGGCTGACATCACCGGGCACTCCGCAATTTTTCTTTATACGGACGGCGTTGACGAGGCCAAAGACGAGGGCGGCAGGATGTTCACGGTTGCGAGGCTTGAGGATGTACTGTGTGACATTGCCTTTGATTCGCTGAAAAATATGGTGGACATGGTTTTATCGGAGGTTGCCGGGTTCACGGCGGGTGCGCCGCAGTCTGACGACATCACGATTTTAACTGTAAGATTAAACGGCGGGGCAGTTTCTACGGCGGGAGGCCTTTAGATGGAAAACGACGGCGTATCCGGCGGTGTAGTTTATGTCCGCTCCTTTGACTGCGAAATAAGGGTCATCCCGGTTATCCTGGATTTCATCGGGGAGGCGGCTGACGCACTTGGTTTCGGCGGCAGTTTTGCCTTCGATGTCAAGGTTGCGGTTGACGAGGCATGTACAAATATTATAGATTATAACTGTGTGGTTGGGTGCAAAATAGACATCTCGGTAGAGTCAAATGGCCGGGATTTTATCGTGGCGATAAAGAGCCGCGGCGAGCCGTTTGACCCCAACGCGGTAAAGACGCCTGATATTAGTCTGCCGTTGGACGAAAGGCAGCCGGGGGGGCTTGGTATATTTTTTATGAAGCAGTTGATGGATAAGATAGATTACGTGTCTGAGGACGGACTAAACACGTTGACCATGGTCAAGCAACGCCCGATTAACACTTAAGTGAGGTGAACTTATTATGAAATTTGACGCAAAAAAAGACGAGGGCTCTACCCTTCATTTTGATTACAGAAAGCAGGGCAACACATTAGTTATCGCCTTAGGCGGCAGTATGGACAGCGCCAGCGCCCCGAATTTCACCGCGGTGGTTGATGATAAACTGGCCGAAGGCGAGAATCAGTTGATTGTCAATCTGGATAATCTTAACCACCTCAGCAGCGCCGGGCTGAGAAGCATCCTCGTGGTGCTGAAAAAGATAGACGCCCTGAAGAGAAAAATGTACTTTGTCTCGGCCAATGAGGACGTCAACAGGATATTTAAGATGGCGGGTGTTTATAACAGCATGTTCAGCGTATATGAATCGGAGGAGGCAGTGTTTAAGATTCTCCCTGCAGATTAACGGCGAAGGGGGGGTAACCCCCCTTCACCCGTAAATCTCGCAACGCTTTACATGGTATAGCCGGATTCGCCGTGCTGAGTGTTGTCAAGCCCCTCAACTTCGTCTTCACTGCTGACCCTTATTGTCGTAAATAAGCCGATAATCTTAAAAATAGCTATGGTCATGACAAACGAGAACACCGCAACGATTAAAACTGCGCCCAGTTGAACAAACAACTGTTTGGCGTTGCCATAGAACAGGCCGTTTGAGCCTTGCGCATTCATGGCCTTGCAGGCAAACAGTCCTACACATACTGTACCGATTGCCCCCCCTACCCCATGGACGCCAAATGCGTCAAGGGAATCGTCATATCCAAGTCGCGGCTTTAGATTCAGAGCGAAATAACATACCACCGCGGCAATTGAACCAATGGCAAATGCCCCCATAGGCGTTACAAACCCTGCCGCTGGCGTTACCGTGGCCAAACCGGCTATTGAAGCCGTGGCAGCGCCAAACATCGTCGGCTTGCCATGAAACATCCACTCAAGGGCAATCCACACACACACCGCCGACACCGCCGCCGTATGAGAGGTAACAAATGCCAGCGTACTTAACTGCCCCGAAGACAGGGCGCTACCACCGTTAAACCCAAACCACCCAAACCACAAAATCCCCGTGCCAATGACCGTCAACGGCAGGTTGTGCGGAGACATAAGGTCGTGAGGAAACCCCTTTCTCTTTCCAAGATATAAGGCCGCCGCAAGGGCCGAAAACCCTGACGTAACATGCACTACGATTCCACCAGCAAAGTCCATAACGCCCATCTGAGACATCCACCCGCCCTTTCCCCATACCCAGTGTGCTACAGGGGTATAGACAACAGCAGCCCATACAAAAGTAAACACCATAAAGGCGGAAAATTTCATCCTCTCGGCAAATGCCCCACTGATGAGGGCCGGCGTAATGGCCGCAAACATCGCCTGATAGATCATAAAGGCCAGGTGCGGCACCGTAGGGGCATAGTCTGCATTAGGCTCAAGAGTGACAGAACTAAGCCCCGCCCAGTCCAGCCCGCCGATGATACCATGAAAATCCGGCCCGAAGGCAAGGCTGTAGCCGAAGAGTATCCACTGAAGGCTTACTAACGCAATAGCCACAAAGCTCTGCATTATCATGGAGAGGACATTTTTGCGCCTGACCATGCCGCCGTAAAACATCGCCAGCGCCGGCGTCATCAGCATTACCATAGCCGCACTGACCAACATCCACGCAGTGTCTCCCTTATCTACAGCCGAGGGTGTGTCAGCAAAAACAGGTGCGGCGATTAATATAAAAAGAACCATAAAAAAATACTTTTTCACATAAACCTCCCCAAAAATTTTATGGCGCATTCGCAACCATATGTCTAAACGGCGCATATTGCTTATCGGCCACGTACAGTAACATTTTTTAAATCAATTTTTCAAACTGTGACAACTGTGATGTGACAACTACTTGTCAAGCCACTTTGACTTAAGAAAAGACAGATATCCATCCTCGTACATATCGTCAAGCGCCCGGTTTATTTTGTCAAGCAGAGATGGGTCTTTCAGCAGGGCGTTTCTATTTATCGCAATGGAAACATATCGGTTGTCATATCTGCCCTGAATGACCTTTACAGGCAGGCCGTCCTCTGATGCCCTTTTCGCGTATGCAGAGACTACGCCGGCGTAAAATACCGCGGCGTCGGCGTTCCCTGATTTCAACCCCTCGTAGACCGCATCCAGCCCGGGTTTAACGATAACCTCTGCGGCTATTCTTTTGAGTTCAGAAATTGAGATATTGTCGTTGACAACGGCAATCCTTTTGCCCTTGAGTGTCTCAATACCAACGACAGTGTTTTTTACTTTATCCGTCGAGAACTCAGACACGATCTCCGCCGTAATCAGATTAATCAGGAGAAGCCCGATAAGCCATATCAACACAGACAATAAACGGGCATGATGACGCTTAGGAATCACATCGCCAAACCCGATGGTTGTCTTAATCTCAAGCACACACCACATCGCGTCGAAAAGACCTCTGCCATAAGGGCGGGCAATCAGGGTGTCGTTTTTCCTCTCAAAAAACCATAGTATGTTGCCGAATATGAAGATGAACACAACAAAAACCAGCGCCGACTGCATTACTATCGGCGAGTACGCGGCTGACAGCGCCCTGATATTCATTAAGAAATGGTTTCGCAGCTTATCTATCACCAGAATCCTAAGGCCGGAGATAAAATATGGACGGCTGAACACGGCCGTTTTCGAGTTTTCTCTGTTGGGACGAATACCCAGTAAGACTATGTCCAGTCTGCCGGAGAAAAACTTCGAGTTGCATTCGGGTATATTGCTGCAGCCCTCTAAGTGGTACTTAAGCCCTGACCGCAGGGCAACCTCCCGCCATACATCCGCGACAAGGCCACGATATTGCCCGTCCTGCTGCCTATGGTAGATAACCTCGCTCAAAGGCATGGCAACCCTGTATGTCTCTTGCCCGCCACAAACGCCAGAGGCGGCCAAAAACACACTCCCCGCGCATAATAACGCTATGACGATTCTATGGACGCCCATTTGCCGTCAATAGCGAGAATCGTTCCATCGCCAAGCATATCAAAGATAACATTGTTGATCTCATCAAAGAGCACCGCGTCGAATGTCTTTCCAGACATACCGGTCTGCCATTGGACTTCATACCTTGTGCCCATAATAGTGTCGGGATTGAGGCCATCCTTAAGCGCCCTGCTTGCAAGCTCCATGGTCGGCAGGTAAAAAAGTACGGCAGCCGCGGCCTTCCCTTCCTTTAATACGTCGTAGATGTCCTTATAATTTGAAACGACCATAGGCCTTGCCCCGACGTCTTTCACGTCGTTGATAATGGCCTCGTCGTTTGAGACGGCCACCGTGTTATTTTTTAAATCCGCAAAATTCCTTATCGTACTATTTATTTTGTTCGTTGAAAACTCGGAGATAATCTCGGCAGAGATAAGCGTGATAAGAAAAAGGCCAGTAAACCATACTACGACAGAAAATAAGCGTGAGCGCAACTTTCTCGGTACGACGTCTCCAAATCCTATGGTGGTCTCCGTTGCGATGACGCACCACATGGCGTCAAAGACCCCTTCCTTATAACCCTTCGCCATGCCGGAGTCTTTTTCCAAAAACCATAGTATATTGGCGTAGATAAAGGCGACTACTATAAACACAACAAAAATCTGCATCACAATCCCCGACCACGCGACCGACACTGCCTTAAAATTATCAATCAACCTGAGTCTCCACGCCTTCATCAAAAGAATCGAGAGATTTGACACATGATAGACATGCGAGAAGGCCGCGATGTCTTCATTCTTAGATGAGCGTGCGATACCGTTTAAAAAGAAATCAACCTCACCGGCAACTACTTTTTCTCTCAGCTCATTGGCGTCTTTGAATTCCGCAAAGGTGTAGCTGACCCCCGCCCGCTTTGCTATCTCCTTCCAGATGTCGGCGATAAGCCCGGTAACCTGACCGCCTGGTGTTTTACTGATATAGCAGGGTTCGGCGATGAACCCCACGGTGTAGGTCTTGCCATTGGTGACGGCGGTGGCGGCGGCAGCGCTGCCAACAACGACAGCCGTCAGGACAAACGCGCATACCGCGACCATTATCATTTTCCGCATAATATACTTGCCTACATGCCATCTGCCCTACTGAAGGGGTTGGCGCGTCCTCATTAATTTAATCAAAGCGGCTCCCGTGAACTTGCCATCTTTGGCGAAATTGAAGGCAATTCTCGCGTATCCGGCAGCCTCGCACTCATCGCAGCCATCTCTAAGCATAAAGAGAAACAAATATCGCAACCCGCCCGCCTCAGCTGTCTGAATCTTTTCAAATTCAACCCCCGCCGCAGAAAGCGCGAGGTTAGGGTTTACCTTAATAAACATGGGGTATTTCGGGTCTTCTTTGATATTGATTGTGGCCATGGCCGTTTTCTCAACAGGGATTGCCGCGGGGATACCATTTACCAGGACATGTTCAACCGTTGCGTTGTCCGCAGTAGCGTTATCCGTGTTGTCGGCGGGCGTTACGGTTATCAGGCTAACCGTCCCCAGCCCTGAATCGGTGGCAGGGGGCGCATCAGCCGCGTAAACGCCGCCCACGCCTGCCGCGGCACACATAATGAGCAGTGTCAATAACAAAAACCTCATGGTTTTCATATTATACACGATTACCTCTGATAAACGCAGTGGGCAATTTTGTCGGGATGGCGGATGGAGTTCTGACAAAGTGTGGCGAGATTTGCGGGTGAGGGGGGGTTACCCCCCTTCGTCTTTGATACTCAGGCCTTTGAGTGAGTTTATCGTACTGGCAATATCCCCTGATTTCATAAACGATGTACCGACCAGGATGGCGTCAACTCCGGCATTCTGAAGCATCAGACACTCACCCCGCGACTTAATCCCGCTTTCACTTATGACTATTTTATTGTCAGGGATCTCTTTTGCGAGGTTTAAAGTTGTATTAACATCTATTGTCATATTAGCTAAATCACGGTTATTAATGCCGATAATCGCGCAATCAAGTTTCAATGCCATATCTAATTCTTTAAGATTATGCACCTCAAAAAGCACATGGAGTGAGCATTCGGCGGCGATACTCATAAGCCGGTAGGCCTGGTCTTGCGTAAGGGCGGCGGCAATCAATAAAACGGCGTCGGCCTTAAATGCCCTGGATTCATATATTTGATATTCGTCGAAGATAAAATCCTTTCTTAGGATAGGGCATGTGAGGATTTCCTTTGCCACTTCGATATAAGACAGGCGACCGTTAAAAAAATCCTCCTCTGTAAGTATGGAAACGGCGTTAACGCGGCATTTCTCGTATGTTTGGGCTATGTCTTTTAAGTTAAAATCACGGCGAATAATTCCTTCGGACGGGGAGGCGTGTTTGATTTCGGCGATTAATTTTATTGAATCTCCATCCGCGCGCCTGACAGCAGACTCGAAATTACGACAAGATACGGCAGCGGCTGCCTTTTTAATCTCGCTAAGCGAGAACATATTTTTTTGCTCAAGCAATCGCTCCGCTTTTTTTGCAATGATCTTATCAAGTATAGACATTTCGGCTCAAAGAAACGGACATTATGGTGGGTGTGGCCATTGTTTCACATAAACAAGCCACACCCAATCCATTAGTATAGCTATTTAGCTGCTGGTGATGCCGCAGGGGCTGCTGCTGGCGCCGCTGATGCTGCCGGGGCCGCTGATGCTGCTGGGGCTGCCGGAGCTGCCGGTGCCGCTGATGCTGCTGGCGCTGCTGGGGCCGCTGGGGCTGCTGATGCTGCCGGGCCTGCTGGTGCCGCTGGCGCTGCCGGGGCCGCTGGTGCCGCCTCAGGTGCCGCTGATGCTGCCGGGGCCGCAGGGGCCGCCTCAGGCGCTGGTGCCGCTGGGGCTGCCGGGGCCGCTGGTGTTGGCGCTGGTGCCGCTGATGCTGCCGGGGTTGGCGCTGGTGCCGGGGCTGGCGCTGGCTTACATGCCGCAAATGACATCACGAGCGCCGCAATAAGTGCAAAATACAATAGATGCTTCATCCTTTCTACTCCCTCCTTCTTTTTTTGATTCAGAACCTTCTACCTAAAGGTGTTGTAATATAGCATAGGAATAAGATAATATACCAGCATTAAATTAAGAATATTAATTGATGGCCATTAGCGTCAGATTATATGGGCAATTATCGGAGCTCCTGGTGAGTTCCGGCTGCGCTTACACATTAAAATATGAAGGCGAAGGATGTGAGGACAGATGGAACTCACTAATTTACGCCGTAGGCGATGTGGCCGGGATGCCGCCAATGTCGGGACTTAGAGAGATGGCAAGGCAGTTAAGCGCGAAAATCGCTCATGTTGACCCATTCATTAAGTCCTGCAACGACGAAGTCTGCCCGCAGTGTGAGCGTGTCTGCTGCCTGAACAAGTTTGGGTGTTATGATATTGGCGATGTAATATACCTGGTCGCGTTGGGCTGGCGGCCAGTGGAGATATTATCTTTCAGCAATAACGCCCCGGAGGGCTTACCGTGCAAATATCTGTCACAGTCGGGCTGTGTTATTTCACGGCAGTTGAGGCCGTTTCGATGTAACTGGTTTTTCTGTATCCCCATTATCGAATATATGGAAAACGGCGGTAAAAGGGCATACAGGGGCTTTAGCAGACTTTTTCAGGAGATCATCCGGCTAAGAAAAGACATGCTTGATGAGTTTTGCGCCTACACTAAGGTGTTATCAGAGTTGGCTTAGCATTTTATTTCTCGTCCGCCGGTTCTTTCTCGTCACTGAACCCCGGGACCCGCGATTTTGTGCCTTGCGTCTTGCCGCGCTCCAGTTTCAAATTGTAACCGAGGGCCATTGTAACTATCTCTGAGGCCTGTGAAGATAACGTCCGGTATGCCGATTTTATTTCCATCCTGTAGGCAAAGCATGGCCAAAGCGAGACCATTAATACTATGGGAACAACAAAATCTTGTGTCTTTCGGGACACAACACCCTTTATCATATCCATAACGCAGTTATACAAAAATTTAAGGATAAAAATAACGGCTCCGGCAACAAAGATACCAGACGTAAACACCCAAAGGATAAATGCCAGGGCGGAGCGGGCGCTGATGCCTTCCTCGTCACCTTCTTTGAGCTTATAGGCAAACTTCAAACATTTTATTTCTGCGCATTCAATACCCCAAAGGGAATACAGCCAATAAATCGCAAATAACAACCATATAAAAAACATGGCGCGTACCAGAACAAACCTGTTTTCATACAAATACTGAAGGGGGCTGACCGGCTGTTTATACATAATGCTACCTCCGTGGCGCACGCATTCTTAGCAAGCACCGCCGCCACACGCATCTATTGTACTACATAATAATCAGTAAAAAAAACAGGAGGAATAAACCCAAGCTCCGATATAGAAATTTGCACCTATTGATAAAAGGGTTTTTGAA
>NZ_JBJUSG010000039.1:0-26547 GCF_046044395.1 Candidatus Magnetominusculus dajiuhuensis
CTTAAAGCACGGGGGCTTTTAACTCTTTTCGCTTCTCTATGTCGGTTATAGGGTGCCCGGCTACTTAACCACCATATCCGCCACTAATCCCGTAAAGAGAATCGAGATATACACCAGCGAATAGACGAAAAGCAGCCGTCCGGTCTCCTTTTCAGACAGATATGCCTTCACGGCGAGGGCAATATATATCAATCCGAGGCCTGTGGCAAGGACGAGATAGCACATGCCGGACATCTTCAGGTAATATGGCATAACGCTGACAGGCAAAAGCGCTATCGTGTAGATTAGAGTCCTGAGCTTTGTCCCTTTTACGCCCTTTGATAGCGGCAGCACGGGCACACCCGCCCGCGAATAATCGTCCTTATACTTTAGGGCATATGCCCAGAAGTGGGGATGCTGCCATATAAACATAATGGCAAATAACGCCATCGCCTCAAGCCCTACAGTTCCTCTGACTGCGACGTAGCCAATGGCCGGAGGCAGTGCCCCCGTTATGCTGCCGACATGGGTAACGAGATGCGTCTTTCTTTTCAGCAGCACCGTGTACGGGATGACGTAAATAAACGCGCTTGTGGCAGTGAGCGCCGCCGCGATAGTATTTACAAACAGGAGGATGACAATGGAGATAAGGATTAGGGAAAGTCCCAGTATAAGCGCGTTGAGAGGATATACACGTCCCCGTGGAATCGGCCTTCTCAGGGTTCGGCTCATCAGGATGTCTATGTCTCTGTCATAGAAATTGTTAAGCATGGCGGCACCCGCGGTGGCAAGGCCAACAGGCACAAGTGTTAGTAAAATGAGCCACGGCTCAGGCAACCCCCGCTGTCCCATGTACATCCCCCCAAGCGTGGTAATCATCACAAGCAGCACTATCCCAGGCTTTGCCAAAACCACATGGTCTCTTACTATTTCCCTGTAAGAGGCTGTTTTTGCGGCCATTATATCTTCTTTCATAAGCATCTTCCTCATAATAAAATCAATTATAGCAAATACGACAATAAAAATACACGGTTAACCGTGCGGCCAATATGATAAAATACGCCAGGATGAAGGAGAGGGGATTTACACTCATAGAGGTTATGGTGGCCATAGCCATACTTGCCGTTGGGATTACCGCCCTGATTCAGCTCTTTGGTGGTTCTCTCAGGTCTATTGGATACTCTGAAAACTACACAAAGGCCACCATCGCCGCGGAGGCCGAGTTGAGAAACACACTAAGCGTCGAAAGGCTGAAGGAAGGGTCATTCACGAAGCGTTCAGGCGGCGGCTATACATATGACATATCAATAGAACGCGTTGACAAAGACAAGACAGACCTTCTGCAGTATGAGTTATTTTCCGTTACCCTCACAATTAACTGGAAGGCTGGGCGAAAATCAAAGAACTATACACTGAAAACCCTCACTGCGAGGAAAAAATACGATATCACAAGGACCTCTTAACGCCCGATGAACGATAAGATTTACGACAAGTCGGGTTTTACATTGATGGAGGCGCTGATAGCTATCACGATTTTCTCTCTGGTAGCCGTCATCATGGCCGTTACCGTTAAAATTTGTCTCAGAAGCGTGGAAAAAGGGGACAAAAAGGTCGAATCCACAGAGAGGCTGCGTGCGGTGGTACGCGTTATTGAATCGCAACTTCAGTCGTTTGTGCCGATTATGTATGGCGATAATGGAACGACGAAACAATTTTACTGTTTTAAAGGAAGCGAGGATAGTCTCGTATTTGTGTCAAACATCTCCGCGTGGGGCCGCAACAGGGGGATTGTCGCGGTAAAATACGAGATTAACTCTGAGGGTGCCCTCGTTGAGACCGAGTGGGATATGCTTAAAGACAATAAAAGAAGCCTTGTATTATTGACAAACATGAAGGGTACGACATTTAATTTCACGATTCACAGGCCTGAGGCCGTAGACCCTCAGACGCAGGCAACAATTGATAAGACCGATTTCATGCCCGGATATGTCCAGATAAGCAGCCCCCTGCTTGACAACGACATAAACGTACCGATTATGGCCAACAATATCCTGCAACCTTCAACAACAACGTCAACGGCATCATCGAAGGCGGCGCTTTTTGACCCGGCGATATTCCAGTAATATGCTGAGAAACCAGCGCGGATTTGCCTTAATGATGGTGTTGTGGTTAATGGCGATGCTGATTGCCTTGTCGCTGTCGTTTTCGTATATGTCGAGGATAGCCTTTCGCGGCACACAAAACGCGAGGGATTTAACTAAGGCCGCCTTCCTCGCTGAGGCGGGAATAAATAAGGCGATTATCGAGCTGCAATATAGAAAAGTAAGGCCCGACGATTTGGCGGTGTGGCAGATAGACGGGCAGTTTGTTTCAACAGTCCTCGCAGACGGCACTTCCATTGTGCGCGTAATGCCCACCACGGCAAAAGTGGACATCAATACCGCCGACGAACAACTCCTTCGCGGCCTGTTAAAGGCGCTGAATATAGATTCTGACACGCAGGATATAATTGTTGATTCAATCCTGGACTGGAAAGACGCGGATGACCTTACGCGGCTCCACGGGGCGGAGAGTGACTACTATATGTCGCTTGACCAGCCTTATAAGGCAAAAAATGGAAACTTCGACTCGACCGATGAGCTGCTCTTTGTACGGGGTGTAACTAAGGAGATATTTTACGGCACGGGGTCTCAAAAGGGGCTTAGGGAGTTCATCACCGTCTTTAGCCAATCCTCAAAGATTAACGTAAATGCCGCGCCAAAGGAGGTACTTATGGCCATCCCCGGTATTGGGGAGGAATATGCCAAGGCCATTATCGAATACAGGACTCAAAACGCGTTCAAAACCAACGACGAGGTCAAGGCGCTAATTCCTGCTGGCTTCCAGACCGCCATGAATTATATTGATTTAACCGAAGGCAACATATATACTATTGAGTCAGTGGGCAGTTTGAATAAATCTAATGCGGCGGCGGGGATAACGGCGGTTTTTGCAGTTACAAGCAGTGACTATAAATGTTATTATTACAAGACTCCGGAGACCTTTGATTTAGAGTCGCTAAAAAAAGAAATTAATGAACCTAAGAAAGAGATAATAAAAAAGGTTACATAAATATGGCCAATATTTCTTCATACGCGGGGCGGGTGATAAGCGCAGCCAGAGACGGCCTCAGGGGTGTTTCTCTGAGCGGCGATGCCGTTGCGGGCTATTTATCGGCGGCAAAAGGGGTGCTCTTTTATTCACCCCTTCAGAGACTGTTCCAAAATCAGAAGTATCTTTCCATTGTATTGGAGAAAGACACCGCCTCGGCCTGTGTGATAAAGATGTCCTCGTCTGGCTATAAGGTAATCAGCAAAAACACCTTTGGCGATACATATCCGGGGCCGGAGGAGCTGGTCTCGTTTTTAAATTTAATAGTGGAGGGGACATCCACCTCCGCTGTTAAGGTAATCTTAAATGTGCCAAAGGAATGGTGTGTGATTAAGAGGACAGAGTTCCCTGCTATAGCCATGGCAAACATATCCGCGGCGATTGCCTTTCAGATACCGGATTTAACCCCTTTTTCCACCGCGGATGTGTACTATGATTTTGAAATAATAAAACGGGAAGACGGCAAACTCCACACGGTTATATACGCTTTGAAAAGACAGATGGCAGAGCCGTACCTGAGGGCGCTTGCCGGTGCTGGCTTTAAGGTGTCGTCCCTGGTGCTTTCGTCCGCCTCTGTAATGAGCCTTTTAGGACAAGTGCCGGAGATGCCCGACAATATAATCCTTGTCAATCTCAGGGGAACTCATGTGGAATTAGTAACAGCGGAGCGGGGAATAACCACGGGGGTATATATCGTAAAAGGGGGTGTGGGCGATGTAGTCAGGGCAATAGAGGGAACAGACACCGCCGGTGCGGCAGTCGTTGTCAACGCACCAGATACTAGTGTAAATACTGATGTAAATACTGATACCCTGCAAGAGTTAAAGGCCGCCCTCACCACCTGCCATGATTTTAGAGAACTCCTGCCTGCCTTAAACGATGACGAATATTTAACGGCGGTGGCAGCGGTGTTTGCAGATGCGAAGAAAAAAACAAAGGGCGTGAACATGCTTTCTCTGGGCGAGACGCAAAAAAAATCTCTGCCGATTGCCCTTACCATCATTCTTTCAATTACCTTCGTAGCACTGTTCACACTGTCACTTTATATCCCTATATGGAATGATGAGAAGGCCGTTGCGGATATAGACAAACAGATAAAGGCCCTAAAGCCGGAGTTTGAGAGGCTTACCGCTTTACAAAAAGATACAAAGAAAATTGACAGCGACCTCTCAGTGCTCAATTCGATGATGGCAAAAAGGGTTTTGATGATGGACCTGATAAGGGAACTCACAGTGATGCTTCCTCAGGACACATGGCTGGCCAGGCTGGTAGCCACAGAGAAGGATATCAACCTTGAGGGCTATGCCGTAAACGCCTCTGCCCTGATAGGGATGCTTGAGAACTCAAAATTTTTCAAAGACGCGGGCACAACTTCTACGACGTTTAAGGATGCCAGAATGGGTAAAGAGCGTTTCCAGATAAAAGCGGCTCTCAAAGAATGAAAAATAAGAATCTGAAGCTCATGCTGTCAATCGTTGGGGTGCTCCTGTTTCTGCTCACGTATGATTACTTTTACAAAGGGCTGCAAGAGCGAAAAGAAGAGCTTGAGCAAAACAAGGAGATGCGACTAAAGACCCTCAAAAAATATAAGACCATAATATCACAGAAAGATGAAATCGAAAAAAGCGTCAAATCCAATAAAGACAGGGAAGACCAAATCAAGGCCGTCACGGTAGAGGCAAAGACATCGGCCCTTGCGGCGGCGGATTTGCAAAAGATAATCCAGCCAATTATCACGTCTCACGGTGGGAGTATTATGAGGATGAACGTAAAACAGGCCGAGAACAAACCCCCGTTTCAGGTGATAAACATAGAGCTTGATACAAACCTGCCATCTATTACCGTATTAAACGAGACTATTTACGATATAGAGACGAAAAAACCGCTCTTTTTTATTAAGAAGCTCGACACAAGGGTGGTAAACTTCATGAATCCGGTGGAATTACTTGTCAACTTAGAAATATACGCCATCATGAAGTAGGCGTTTATCTCATCAACATGAGATGGTTTGAAAAGACCCCTATTGCAATCACCATCAGGCTGACAAGCATTACAACCCAATGGGCGTTGGTGAGGGTGCGAAATATCTTTTTTGTATCGTGCTGGGCCTTGCCACCAAACAGGACACTGAATATCTTAGACTCAAACAGCAGCAGAAACACAAACGCCGTCCACAGAATAAGCATCACCGTTGGGCCAACGCCCGCCCATGAAAACAGTGAATTCCAGCGATGTTCAAGCTGTAAGAGCAGCACACCTGTTACGCCCGCAACCACAACGCCGCCCTTTGCAATCTTCGCAAACCGGCGCTCTGTGCCCTGAAAGAAGATGACCTTTTCCATAGAATCTTCCATTGTCATTATGGTGGGAAAAACCACAGTGGTTACGAACACCACTCCGCCAATCCACACTACGACAGCCGCGACATGCAGCGCTATAAGTGCCGGTATCAAAATATTTACCTCCGTTGTATCAGTTGTGCCGGTGGTTTAATCAGACACCCCGTTTAGAGTGTATCAAGGTTTGGCCATTAATGTCAATATTTTTCGGGACAAATCCTGTGGTTGGCCTTCAAATCTTTGATTTTAATGATAATAAAAATAGTAATAAATGTAATTTCCGCAGATAACATGCCTGGGTGCTGCCACAAAACATAATAGTTATTCAGGTGCTCAAGCGGCGAGAAATGTCCGCCACGGCGCACCGGTCCCAGAAAAGGCCAAAACAATATTTCCCACTCTGTCCAATCGAATGTCAGGTGCAGGGCATAATACAACGCGCCGAGGTGTACGAATATCCTGTAATCTGGCCGGACTTTAGAAATGATTATATACGCAAGCGCGTACAGGGCAAACATCACAGTAAGCGAGTGAAAATAGCCCCGCCCCGACATGCCAAACACTATTGCGATAGTTTTATCGGCAATATCTGGCAGATACGACGCGACAAACAGAAAGGCTATATTTACAGGCCGCAGCCTCAGCGCCCTCTGAACAACATAACTACACGCAACGTGCCCTGCGATCAAAGGAGTCCGCTCATATAAAATTCACATGCTCAGGCAGGTTTTTCAGTTCCCACAGATACCTGTTTATGGCGTCCATTCGGCAGTTAACCCTGCACTCGTTTACATCAAGCCCGGTTTCTATCCAGTTCGTGGCGCTGCTTCTCTTGTTGCCGTCCCATATTTCTTTAAAGGTGTTATCGCGGATATTGCCGTACAGGAACCTCTCATCGCTCAGGTGGTCAAGGCATCCCCAAATATTTCCCGCGGCGTCCATGTATGACCAGAACGGGTGGGCGAGGCATCGGCAATAGCTCTTGCCCGGGGCATCTGAACGTGCCATCGCGTTAGTCCTGAATATGACGCTAAAAGTCTCTGTGGCCGTCTGCCTAAGTTTATCCGCAAGGGCCATGTAATCTGAATAGCGAATATCCCTGTATACGCCGGTCTTACTCCTGGGGTGCTGGGAATAGGGTTTAATTACGAGGTAATCGGCACCGGTATCTTTAATCCTGTCGGCAAGCCCTACGGCCTCGTGACGATTTTCGGGAAGAAGCAGCATCTGAACGCCTATTGTACACTGATACCCGTTGTCACGCTTTACCTTGACGGCATTGGCTATGTTTTTAATGACCGTGTCGAAGTCCTCTGGTTTGGTGCGATGAATCTTAGAGTATGTCTCCTTTGTGCCGGCGTTCAGGCTTATCTTGATCCATTTAAGCAGTGGCAGCGTTGCCTCGGCTATTGCCTCCTTAAACAGGACGCCGTTTGAGGTGATTGCCACGTCTATGGAGCTTTGCGCGGTATGGCTGATTATATCACATATGCCGCTGTGTAGAAGCGGCTCACCCTCGCCGCAGTACATGATGCTTTTAAGCCCCAGGGCAGCCATCTCCGTAAGTCTCTCCCTGAGGATTCCTACATCAAGGAATCTATTCTGATAGCCCATATAATCCACTCCACAAAAGACGCACCTATGATTACACGTGCCTGAGGGACTGATTTCCATATAGATAGGATAGCACTCACCAGTTCGCAGCCACTGGTTTAAGCGCGGGATGTGGTATATCAGCTTATGGTCGTCAATGCCATAATTATCCATACATAAGGAATAGTAACAAAACCCGCGAATAAAATCAAATCCAAGCGGGGGCGTTATATGATATTTTGCAGCATATTTATTAGCTAAATAATATTAATATCGCAATATCAACTGCTTACCGCCTCTGATACCATCTTTAAGGCTACAATAATGTCGCATTGATACAATTATGAAGTATTATTTGCCGAAAACCGCCATTCAGGAAATCCATGCGAACAGGAAACCGGCGTATTTTCTGGCTTTAGAGGGCATTCATGCGAATTTTGGACATATATATAAGGACAACGAATTAATCAAGGCAAACCAAGAGGAGAATGAGCGATGCCAGATACATGTTGGATAAAGGATGAGCATGGGAGATTTCAGGGGAGAAGGCCGGGCTGCAAGATGGAAAAGGCCGAAGGCGGTGTGTTACCCGTTTCAGATTCAGCGGGGGATAACAGAACGCCAGAGGATGGTGGGGCCGCACCAGAGGTGAATATTGAAACAGAAGCGGCGGCAAGTGGAAAGTCCACAGAGGATTACAAGAAAGACAAAAGGGCGATGGAAATACTGAGAAAACCTTTCTCCGAATGGACAGCGAAAGAGAAGGAATTTATGAAAGACTACGATACGCTTGAAGCAAACCCCGCGGGAAATCCTATTGACGCAGTAGCGTTTGCATCACTGGGTACTTTGGCTGCCATTTTGAGATCTATTTTTGGCAACATAGTTTTAGATTTATCAATGGATGCACTGATGAAATATGCCGAGGAGAATTTTCCCGGGATGGGGATCAGGGGCATCGTGCTTGCCGCGATTATTTTAATTGCAGCGAAGCGCAAATTAGATGCGGAAGCAGTGGCAAAAGCAGAAGGAAAGGCTGCGGCAGCAGTGGCAGAAGAAAAGGCAGCAGCTGATAAGGCAGCAGCTGATAAGGCAGCGGCTGATAAAGCAGCAGCAGATAAGGCAGCAGCAGATAAAGCAGCAGCTGATAAGGCAGCAGCAGATAAAGCAGCAGCTGATAAGGCGGCAGCAGATAAAGCAGCAGCTGATAAAGCAGCAGCAGATAAAGCGGCAGCTGATAAGGCAGCAGCAGATAAGGCAGCGGCTGATAAGGCAGCGGCTGATAAGGCAGCGGCTGATAAAGCAGCAGCAGATAAGGCGAAGTCAAGTGAAAAAATTGGTGAAATGTACGACGAAACGGCGAACTATAAGTATAAGGCCAAGTCTGATGCCGAAAAGAAGGCGAACATAGTGAATACTGGAGATGTAACCGCTGGAGAGGCTAAAAAGGTAGGGTCCTCAACAGATATAACTGGATATAAGACAGAGGCTTCGCAGTGGGATATAGAGCATTCGATGAGTGGACATGGTAAACCTGAAGTCAAGGAAAAAATCAGCCAAGAAAACGAGGCACACGGTGAGAAAGTAAGTCCTCAGGATAAAATTCCTGAGGAACAACGTGTTGGAAAGGGTGGCAAGCCTAATGTGTCTCTGACAAAAGAGGATTACCAAAATATACCAAAGTATCGTGAGGAGGCTCTTGGCGATGAAGGCAGAGTTGTGTTTCAACCGAGAAATGAGAATAAGAAATTTGAATCGGTTGAGTATCAGGTACGAAAAGACGATGGGGTTATACATATGATTTACAAGGTTGACCATGTTAACGAGAAAATGACCTTCGTGACGATGTACAAAGTAGGATATAGAAAACCGCCAGCATCTCGATAAATAAAGGAGGTTACTAACGATAGAGAACAAAGGTATATGCGATAGTTGCTTTACTTTTGTATAATAACTCAAGCTACATAAAGGAGGATGAAGATGATATTTAATAAGAAGGCTATAGACATATTTTGGATTAACTGCGGTGGAATGTCACTTAGGGAATATGGAGACCGTGATGTTGGGGATACTTTTTTCAGCGCCTTAACTTTTATAGATATAGAAATGGAGCCGTCTGAAAGCGCGACAAAGTCACTTAAGAAAGTTGACATAAATGTTTATGAAGGAGTAGGCAGGATATTTACCATAGACGACTATGGAAGCTATCCAACATTGGTATTTGACTGTGGAATATATGCCTTCTCAATTCATAGTAGACTTCCTGAGGGAATAGAGAGCGGATCGTATGTTAAGATGCGATTTTATCTGGTGTTCGATGAGGACCGTCATTGGCAGCTTAGAATGAATGGTGAACGAATCTCAAAGGTTATACCAGGGATGGTTTATGACTGGAGAGTGAAAGATATACTGGTCATGATAGAGGAGGAAATTGGAAAGAAGAACTTTGCAAACCTGCCCGTCGCTTATACTTCTTCTAAAGGAGAAATATATAAACGAATCAGAGAAACCAACGCGTATGAGGACTGTGGAGAAGATTTCAATACCAGTTATATTTTGATATGTGAGATGATATGACGCATTAAGGCGTTATCGTTCACTTCGCATGTCGGGAGGATGCAATGACTTTTCATAAGAAGGCTATAGACATTTTTTGGATTACTTGCTATGCAAGATCACTTGAGGAACTAGGAGATATTACTGTTGGTAATATGTTTTTCAACGTGTTGACTTTTGCATATACTGAAATGGAGACGTCTCAAAGCGCGATAAAGTCACTTAAGAGAATTGACATAAATCTTTATGAGGGAGTAGGCAGGATATTTGACATATCAAAGGATAATGGACCAACATTGTTATTTGACTGTGGAATATACGCCTATCGTCAAGATGCTTCACTTCCTGAGGGAATCGAAAGCGGCTCGTTTGTAAAAATGCGATTTTATATGCGGTTCGATGAAGGCTATTATCATCATTATGCAATGAATGGTGAATCGCTTATCAAGGTTATCCCAGAGATGCTATACAACTGGAGAGTAAAAAATATATTGGTATTGGTCAAGGATGATAAATACTTTAAAAACCAGCCGGTGGCTTACGAATCTAACAAAGGAGATATATACAAAAGCATCAAGAAAACCAGTGCATATAAAGACTGTGGAGGTGACGCAGACTATATTTTGATATGTGAGATGTTGTGATACGTTAAGGTGTTACCGTCCACTTCACATAACGGGAGGAGGAAGATGACTTTTAATAAGAAGGCGATAGACATATTTTGGATTTCTAACGATGGAATTTCAATGAGGGAGTATGGTGACTACGATGTGGGGGATACGTTTTTCAGTGCGTTAACGTTTTCATATAATGAAATAGAGCCGTCTGAAAGCGCAACAAAGTCACTTAAGAAGGTTGACATAAATATTTATGAGGGAGTAGGCAGGATATTTACCATAGACAAATATGATGGCTACCCAGCATTGATATTTGACTGCGGAATATACGCCTTCTCAATTGATCAGCGACTTCCTGAGGGAATCGAGAGCGGCTCGTATGTGAAGATGCGATTTTATCTTGTCTTCGATGAGGATTATTTTGGTCAGCTTCGGATGAATGGTGAATTTCTTTATAAGGTTATCCCAGAGATGCAATATGACTGGAGAGTGAAAGATATACTGGTCATGATAGAGGAGGAAATTGGAAAGAAGAACTTTGCAAACCTGCCCGTCGCTTATACTTCTTCTAAAGGAGAAATATATAAACGAATCAGAGAAACCAACGCGTATGAGGACTGCGGAGAAGATTTCAATACCAGTTATATTTTGATATGTGAGATGTTGTGACGCGTTATGCGATAACGAGCATAAATACTATACATGTACGCGCTAAGGAGGCACAAAGATGAAAGAACTGACTCAATATGAAATGAAACATAGAACAAAACCAACGAAAGTCGATGGATTTACGACAGAGGCTACGTATCGAGAAATACAACGTTCAATTGTTGCACATGGCCTTGATGATATTAAAATAAGAATCAGCAGGGAAAGAACAGAACGCGGCGAGAAACTGAGTTATAGGGAGAGATCTCCTGATAATTTAAATAAACGAGGCAAGACATATATAGCTCTGACAAGGGAGGATTTCCAAAATATAATGGCGTATCGCACGGCCGCTGTTGAATCCGGCACCGTGGAGTATCGACCAAAAAGCGGCAAAAGGCAACTTGAAGCATTTCTTTTTAAGACACGCCAAAAGGATGTGGTAACACCGGACGGGGTTACGATTAAGGGCGGTCTCATAAATATAATTTACGAGATATTTCCTGCTGAAAAGAAATTAGTTTTTAAGACGATGTGGAAGGAACAATAACTTCGACAAATATAGATAGAGATTGAATAACAGGAGGATATGAGATGGCTGCTGAGAGTAAGGCTTTAGACATATTTGGGATAGTTTCTGATACATGGTCACTTAGGGAATATGACGACTATTACGTTGGGGATAAGATAGGAAGCGCGTTGACTTTTTCTATTGTTGGAATAGAGCTTTCTGAAAGCACGACAAGGTCACTACATAAAATTAACATTGAACTTTATATTGGAGTAGGTAAAATTATTTACATTGATGATTATGATGACAAAAAGGTATTGGTTTTCGACTGTGGAATATACGCCTTCTCATTTGACAGCCTTCCTGAGGGAATCGAAAGCGGCTCATATGTGAGAATGATATTTTATCTGCTGTTTGATGAGGATTATCATGGCCAGCTTACAATAAATAATGAACCTCTCTTTACGGTTATCCCCGGGATGGTTTACGACTGGAGATTGAAAGATATTTTGATATGGGCAAGAGAGGGAGAAAAAGGAGAGATATACTTTGAAGACCTTCCGGTTGAATATGTTTCTCCCTATGGAGAAGTATACAAAAGAATCAGGGAAACCAATACACATCACGACTGTGGCGGTTATACGACAAGTTATATTTTGGTCTGCGAGATGCTGTGACGCGCTGAGGCGTTACCGTTCACTTTATAAATTTATTTCAACACAAAAGGAGGTTACCAACTATGGAGAACAAGGTCATATCAGACAGTTACTGTGAGGCGCTTGCATATGTGATTATTACGCAGGCTCAATTTCTGGAGGATAAGGTCAAGGCAGGGGCGTTCATTTCCTTGTTTTTGCAGAGTATAAACAAGAAATACGGCGAGGCGGGCTTAAAACAAGTCGTAGAGGAGATAAAAAAAGAGTTATCACCGCAGTCACCGCAAAAGCCGGGATATAAACAAACTGTCAGGAAAGGGGCGGACACCCGGCCTCGTAAACAATCCCCATTTATGCGGCGTCTCAGGAATAAGTTATCAAAGAAAAAGCAACAGCAAGCCAGGACGCAATAATCAGGCCGCCCCCGACTACATGTGCCGCCCGCAGGCATATCCCGACGCCCATGCCCAATGCAGGTTATACCCGCCTAGCTGCCCGGTCACATCTATCACCTCACCAGTGAAATAGAGGCCATTCACTTTTTTGGCCTCCATCGTCTTTGACGACAGCTCCCCCGTGTCAACCCCTCCAATTACCGCCTCCGCCCTCTTGTATCCCTCCGTCTTTGCCGGCCATAGTTTCCAGTCATGGAGGTGGCCGGCTATTTCCCTTAACTCCTTGTCGTTAAATTGATTTATTGGCCTCACATATGAATTAACCTCACACCAGCGACGGGCAAAATTCTTTGAAAACACCCCCGATAGTATTGTGTGAAGCCCGGCCTTATTCCTTCGTCTGCTTAGGAGAAATTCATAGGCGTCTGCGTCAGGGAATAGATTTATTGATATATGCCCACCCGCGCGCCAGTATGAAGAAGCCTGAAGGACTGGCGGGCCGCTTAATCCCCTTTGCGTAAATAACACGCCGCCGCGAAATGCCCTTCCATCACAGCTCACCACCGCATCAACGGATATGCCGGCAAGCCCCGAAAAGTCAGCGCTGTCCTGGGCATTAAACACAAGCGGCACAAGCGCCGGTCTTGTAGGGATGACATTAAGGCCGAACTGCGCGGCGATTCGATATCCAAACGGTGTTGCGCCAAGCTGCGGGTAAGAAATCCCGCCCGTTGCCAGACACAGCGAATTGCAATGGAACACCCCTGTGTTGTTGGTGACTATCACAAACACATCGCCGCGCTTTGTGATGTCGTGAACCTTTGCGTTGTATACTATTGTCACCCCTGCATCTTCGCACCGTCGGCGAAGCATGGAGATAATCTCGCCTGAGCTTATCCTGCAGAACAACTGTCCCTGTTCTTTTTCATAATACCTGACGCCGTATTTCTCAATGATTTCAATAAAATCCTGCGGGGTAAATCCCGTGAGGGCGGAGATGCAAAATCGTGGGTTTTGAGATATGTACTTGGAGGGCGTAACGGTGAGATTCGTGAAGTTGCACCTGCCGCCTCCAGAGACCCTTATCTTGTTCCCCAGGGCGGCTGACCGCTCAAGGACTACCACGCGCCGCCCTCGCATCCCCGCCTCCGCCGCAGCGAAAAGCCCTGAGGCCCCGCCACCTATTATGGTCACGTCCTTATTGATTACCATGAGTTATTGGCGCCACGTTAATCAATAATAATGTCCCAGCTCAGCGGCGTACCGCTTTCTATTGCCACCTTTGCCCTTTTTCTCAGTACGTCATTTAAATAGCGTGGGTGCAGACCGAAGCCCGGCCTGATTGACCTGACATTGCACAGCGTAAACGGCTCAAGTGCCCTGATTGCCTTTACGGCAAATAGCGAGCGGGCATGTTCTCTGCTCTTTCCTACCCGTTCAGAGATAGTGTAATCTGCCCTGCCGAGGGCGCGCTCTACCTCTCTGATGGCCTTCACCATTGCTGTGAACTCCGCTGGATCAAGCGAAAATGCCGCGTCAGGCCCGCCCATCGCCTTGTCTAATATAAAATGCTTTTCTATAATTGACGCCCCAAGGGCTACCGCCGCCGTGGCCGCCGAAATACCCTCCGTATGGTCTGAAAGCCCCATCACCACGCCAAAACGCTCCCCAAGGTATGGCATTGCCCTCAGGTTCAGCTCCTCAAACGGCGTCGGATACACTGAGGCGCATTTCATGAGCGCTATCTCATTGTTGCCCGTTTCCCTGATGGCCGCAAATGCCTCCTCTATGTCCGGCAGCCCGGCAATGCCGCTTGACAGAATTATCGGCTTGCCCTTCGACGCGGCATAACGAATAAGGGGAATGTCGGTTATTTCAAACGATGCTATCTTATACGCCGGTGCGTCCATCGTCTCAAGGTAATCCACCGCCGTATGGTCAAACGGGGAGGAAAAACATATCAGGCCGAGCGCCTCGGCCTCGCGCTTAAGCCTCGGATACCAATCCCACGGTGTGGCGGCCTCCGTGTAGAGCTGATACAGAGTTCTTCCATCCCATATTGTGCCCTGGTTTATTTGAAAACACTCGCGGGCAGAGTTCAGGGTTATCGTATCAGGACGATAGGTCTGGAGTTTGACGGCATCCGCCCCCGCCGCTGCCATCGCGGTAATCGTATCAACGGCAATTGAGAAGTCCTGCCCATGGTTGGCCGACAGCTCGGCTATTATGAAAACCGGCTCACCGTCTCCAATCTTCCTGCCTTGTATCGTTATCGCCGACATCTTAAGGCGCTACCCTGAAATATTCTGATAAGCTATTGCAGATTGCCTGTGCAGCGTATCCCCTGCCCTCAGGCGTTTGCTTATGAGTGCCAGAATTACGTATGATCTGCACGGTTTTCATGGCCAGTGCGTTGGGTGCTATGAAATCCTTTGACGGGTCATCACCCACATAGACACTCTCGCAAGCGGGGGTATTGAGAATATTAAGAGCCATATTAAACGCCACAGGGGAGGGTTTCCAGTAGTCGGCCCCAATGGCGTCCGTATATATGATTACATCGAAAAGTCCGGCTATCCCAAGGGCCGAGACCTTATTTTGCTGGACAATTGCCATGCCGTCAGTTATCAGCCCGGTCTTTACGCCGGTGCTACGCAGATATTCAAAAACTGGTATGACATCCCCATAAACGCTAATGGCCGGTTTGTGCGTACGGTAAATGTATATGAGATAGCGCACTATCTCTTCGTTGGATATTCCTAAAAATTCGATGAGTTTATCAAATACCTTCCCGCGTCCGGAGGTGTGGAGTATATTCACCGCCTTATCGAAGACTTCCTTCTCTTTAAAGCCGTAACGATTGCTTAAAAATCCCCCCACAGCCCTGAAGCCACCCTCGACATAGTCCATCTCCCTGTAAAGTGTATCGTCTAAATCAAATAACGCCGCCCTCACTTTGCCGCTTTTTCGTATGGGGAGTCCATATACATCTCGTCCGTGTATCTGAGCATATAAAGGCTGTCTTTGAACTCTCCTATTACGGGATTTAACTTCTCGCCCTTTAAGAGTTTAATCAGAAAGCGTGGCGTATCCGCCCCCGCCGCAATTCCCAATGAGGCACCGCCGCCATAACGCGGGTTTATTTCTATGAACTTTACCTCGCCGCCGTCTAAAAAACACTGAATCGTATTATGTCCAACCAACCCCAGCATCCCGGAAAGCCTTACCGCCCCCAAAATCAGCGCGGGGTCGTTGACCGTCTTTCCAATAAATGACTCACCTCCAAACACCCATACACGCTCACGCGGGACAGCAGAAATCACCTGCCCTGCAAAATCAACAAACACATCTATCGCATACTCAGGTGCCTGAACATACTCCTGTACGATGGCCTCCGGCTCTGACCTCAGCAGATACCTGAGCGAGTCCTCGTTATCAACGCGCGCCGTCCCTGAGCCGCCTTTTCCAAAGCGAGGCTTTAAAAAGGCCGGATAACTTATGGAATCTAACACCATGCCATCAGAGGAAATATTGTAACGGCGCGGTGTTCCAACCCCGCGTAATAAACAATAATCCACGAACATCCTTTTATCCTGACAGATGGCAATCGTCTCAGGCGGTGCGACCATTATGGCCGTTCCAATGGAGCTAAACATCTCCCTCGACGCCGCAAACACGGGGAGTTCCTCATCCCTCGTCGGCACTATCAGCCTTATCTTGTGAGCTTTGCAAATATCAATCAGAGCGGCAATAAATTCGGGATCATTGTCCGGGGGGACGAGGAAATGGCCGTCTGCCATGTAAAGCGCCGCGGAAAGCGGGTTTATATCGGCGGCATAGACCTTCCCGCCGCCTTCTTTTTCGATGGCATTTTTAAAACATTTGACAAGGGTTACCTTTTTTGAGGCGCTTGTGATGAGTATATTCATTGGGCACCCCGTGAGGCGCACCGTTCATATTCGAGTATCTGCCCTATGCCGGTTAACAAGGTTGTCGGGGGCTGCCAGTTCGTGAGACTTCTAAGCGCCCTGATGTCTGCCGTGCTGTTTTCGAAGTTCTCGGTTATGCCGCGCTCATTAATCTTCATATCAAAAAACGATGACAGCGTGTCAATGACATCCCCGACTCCATAGCTTTTGCCAGAGCCAAGATTTATAACGCCTGCCGCCGCCTCTGCTATCGCAAGTCTGTAAAGCCCCTCGGCCACATCCCCGGCATAGATATAGTCAAAGCGGTTATCTTTGTTATAGACGTCAAGCGGCTCATTGTTCAGGGCAGACCTTACCCATCTTGATATAACATCTTTGGAGCCTCTGCCGTAGACGCGGAATATTCTTGCCGAGACGATTCTTAATTCCGGCCTTAGGTATTCCTTAATGAAATCAAGCTCCTTCTCAGTGTAATATTTTGCGGCGCCGGTGATGTTTCGCGGGTTTACCTGGGCGTCTTCTCTTAGGTAAACAGGGTCATGGCGTAAGGATTTCGACATATAAAGAAGAGGGGAATATATAAGATATGATGAGGCAAAGACAAAGACGCGCAAGCTGTCAATGCGGCGCGCCGCGTCCACTACCCTGTGGCTTAAGAGCGTGTTGTCTTTCCAGTTGACGCCCCAGAACTCCGGCGATTCCTTTGAGCGCTCAAATGCCGCTGCGAGGTGAAAAAATATCTCAGGCCGAAACTCATCTATCTCGTCTAAAGCGTCCTTAGAGAGGTCTTTGACTATATGGGTTATGCCCGCGGTATTAAAATCTTCGGGCAGCGGGTTTTTATCTATTGACAGAACAGTTCCCTGTGCCACTTGCAAAAGATTAAGGAGTTCCCTGCCGATTACCCCGGCCCCTCCGGTTACAACACAGCGTACGCCCTTCAAATCAGATCTCATGTTGTGCCTCCATAGTCTCTATTACCCTGACACGGCCAAAGCCATCAACAAGCCTTCGCCCAAGTGTGGACATCTCCTTTCGCAGCTTCATATTAGTTAGTGATTCTAACATATTCCCCCTGATTTCGTCACAAGCCGGAATGATGGACCATGAATGAGTTTCCTATATCATGGCGTTGTAAATATTTTTTCTTTGGCGTATAATAAGGGAATGGACGAATTAATAGGGACAGCGACTTTTTTTAGAAAAAACTGAACAATGCTGGACTATTAGGAGTTAGAAAGATGAATGTAAAAGTAATATTAGAAAAAGGTGAGAATGGGTATTTTGTTGCCCATTGTCCGTCATTAAGAAGTTGCTGGTCGCAGGGCAAAACAGCAGATGACGCCTTGAATAATATCAAGGAGGCTATCGAATTGTTTTTAGAACCTGACCTTGGAGAGTTCATCGAGGATGAAACTCATAAAATCTATGAACTGGTTTTATGAGGCTTCCCTTATTATCGGGTCATCAAGTGCTATCGACATTACGGCGACTTGGGTTTGAAGAGGTTCATAAGAAAGGCAGCCATGTTAAGATGAAACATCCTGACGGCAGAATAATAGTATTTCCATACCATAATGAAATAGACCGTTTTACCTTAAAAGGGGCTTTAAATGATGCAGAAGTAAATATTGAGGAATTTCTGAGCAATATTTAAAATCATACAATAAACTGTCTTTCCTTAACGTGAGCAAGACCAACACTACGACCACACTTACTTCAATGGCTGCATTTTAGAATAATAAATATGCTAAAATAGACACGATGAAACGTGAGACCTCTGATGGTGCCCTTACGGGGCGTATTGCCTTTCTGGTTGAGTTAAACACCCTGAAAAACGCGATAATTGCCGAGAAGGACTTCAATGAACAGATTAAAATCCTCTGTACCGGCATCCTCGACACACTTGGCATGTCAAGGGTATTGTATTATTTCCCCCTTGACGGCAACCGCCTCCATGCCGCTTATGAATTTATAAGGCATGGAAAGAAAATTAAATTCGTCGAAGGCCCGCAGGTACGTTCGTCTTTTAATCCACCGAGGGCCATAACCGAAAGCGAACGCATGTATCTGGCAAGCCAAAACGGTTACTACATCAAACTCAAGGACAAGATATCCGACCACGAGAACATCTTCGTCCTCGTCTGCATTAAAGACAATGAAGGAACCCCTGCGGGATATTTAAAGGTTGAAATAGACACAGAAAATTACCGCTTTACAAAAGACTACCCTGTGGCTGAGCAGCCACTGCCCGAAACTGAAAACGCCATTATGAAGAGAAACGAACTCTTTGTAAACTGGCAGCGCGAGCTGCTCGCTGATTTGCGCGAAGTTATCGGGGCGATTGTGGAGCTGTCAAATTTTATTACCCTCAGTACGGTAAAAGACCCGTATTGCGAGCTAAACAGGGATCTCTTTGACTCCGGCAAACTGCGCGCATTTGAGCTGCTTGTCAAGGAGTTTAAGGCTGGAGGACTTACCGAGCGATTTAATCTCATCCCTGAGCTTATCAGGCTTCTGGATGCCGAATCCATCAGGTTATACTCAAAAAGCTCAAGCGAAATTGTGAAGACTATCGGCGTCTGGAGTAAGGAATCCTCCATTGTCGCCCCCGTCTATAAGTCCTCGTTTCTGGAGGGCAGGAAGATAATAACCGACGGGGATTCTATCTACCAGGCAGACCTCAAGGGCTATGACGTCGTGCTTGATATATTGAGCAACCCCAAGTGCGCAGGGATGAAGGAACTCACCAACCTCACATCCTACATCGTGGTCGCGCTTTATGACACAATGAAAAAAACCATCGGCTTCATGCAGGTGAACTACATATTCAGAGGCGATATGGGGCGCTTTAAGTTCCACAGAAAACTCAAAAAAGACCTTGAGATACTGCAAAGCGTCTCCATATATTTGACGGCCATCCCGGAGAGCGAGGAGTTTACCCACAACCCCGCCCCCGTGCTTGACGGGCTTAGGAAATTTATTGACTTCCTGCCCGGTGACACTGCAAGCAATGATCAGATTTTCAGCTATATATCTGACACAATCTCGGCAGCGCCGGAGACACTTTCCAATGAAACCCTGCCAGAGCTTATAGACAATCTCAAGAAATTCTCCTACTTCGTAAGAGACAAAAGAGACGTTATCAACTTCTTCAGGAGCCTCTACGGTATGGTCGTGGAGCGCTTCAGGCCACTGGTCGTCTCTGCCGTTACAATCATGTTCGAACACTTCAGCATTGAACAGGGGAAAGAACTCACCGTGTTTCGCGGGGCGTGCTACGATACCCTTGCACAGTGGATGAAGGCGGAGATAAAGACGATAATCTCAAACAAACACCAGTTAAACTACTCCACAGATACCCTGGAGCAGCTCCTGCAGCTCAACTGCATCTTCATATCCAAGTATCACGGCGATGACAACGCACTTCAAAAGTGCACCGAATTCCTTGAGGCCATGAACATTAACGACTTCGACAACACGGACTTCCTCTTCTACCTGTTTACACTAAACCCTGACATGCCCGGGCCGTATAAAACGGAGATATTTAAGAGTTTTCACTATCTCATAGGAAACGCCCTGCTAAGCGGCGAAAAAACCGCAGAGGTCCTCGCCCTTGCCCTGTCAACGGCGGAGTCCTTCCCGGATGACTACAATCTTTTAAGCCAAATACTATCCACAGCCATAATAGCCTTTAACAGAGACGGCGCTGAGGTGCCTCTGAGGCAGGTTGAATTCAGGAGTCAATTCGCCGCCCTCTGCCGACTGGTTCTTGGTGGGACAGACAACTGGCTTGCCGGCTATACGGCCGCCCTGCTGCTTTTTACAATTGGCCTCACAGAAGATCAAAACTCGATAAACCTCACGAATTTCAGGACATTTCTCTCAAAAGAGATGCCCTGTAATAAGGCCGCCGTGCTTTCGGCGATTTGTGATTTCCTTCAATCACAGGACTACAACATAGATTTAGCCGAGTTGGACGGCTCAGTGAGGCTGATGCTGCCCCTGTTGCAGCCCGGCGACGCGGAGGTCATAAATCTGGCAAAAGAGATAATCATGTTCCTCGGAAGCCATATAATAAAATACCGAAGCCCGGCCAAAAGCGGCAACTTCATAAACATACTCATAAACGAGTTGTCAAACACGGAGGCACTCTCAGACATCAACTACAAACTCACCATTCACGACATCCTCTATACACTGAAAACAGAAAGGATTGAACACCAGTCCATTCATCCCATCCATAATGGGCACGGGGCACACCCGGCAAGCCCCCAGGACTCATACATATCGGCAGTCTCCTCCACGCTTGGCTTCAATCCCTTTGATGTGGGCGACAAGGGCTGCCACCTCCTTGAAGTCATCGGGCAGTGTTCAATTCCGGTGTTTCTGTTGTTAAAGACCATCGCCTACGACGACTTTATCAATCACAACGACCTGAAAAAACATATACTCTCAACGCTCGGTACGATTGGCTTTGACCGCAAAAATGGCCTCGAAAGACGCATTATCGAGGCAGGCGCCCAAATTGAGCAACTCATAATTAACGGCCAATTCCCGGAGCATATGCAGCTTGAGCTGATAGATAAATTCATAAAGTTCAAAGACCACATAAGCACCTATGAGCATTTCGTCACTATCGGGGCAAGGTCAACCGCAAAGGGCGAAGACGGCAGGCTCTATTCCTTTGCCGGACAGTTCCTGACCATACTGGATATTAAGACGCCGGAGGAGTTCCTGCGCGCCATAAAACGCATATGGGCGTCTCTGTGGTCACCAAAGGCGCTGTCCTACCGGCATGACATCATGGAGTTTGACCCGTTGGCAAAGGAGCGCTTTAGTTTCGAGAATCTTGGCATGGGCGTGTTGATTCAGGGCGTAGTGGACTGTGCGGTATCAGGGGTTATAATGACCTCGGATAACGGTGGCATAGTCGTCTCCGGCTCCTACGGCATAGAGGGTGGGACGAGGTCTGAAATAGCGGCTGATAAATACACCATAGACCTCCACGCCTCAGTAACCGGCTCAATAATAGCCTCCCAGGAAAAGGCCGTTTACTGGGACAGGGCAATGCAAAAGTTCCTGCTTACCTCTATTGAGGACAACGCCAAACGTCTGTCTCAGAAGGTCTCCGCAAATCAACTGCGAATACTCTTTGAGATTGTGGATAAACTCAAACATCTGCCAATATTCATGGGCTGCCCTCTGGACATTGAGTATGCCATCACCTTTGACGAAAAGGTATTCGTCACTCAGATAAGGCCAAAAACGGCCGTGTTTAAGGAATCCCTCGCCCAGACACACAACTGCGACTTTAGCGGACTTGGGAACGCCCTGGAAATACACCTGCAGACCTTTACATTTGGCTCGGCAAGGGCAAAAACGGCGGTTCTTGACATAGACACGGACGCCTCACTTGAGAAAATAGTCCCGGGCGAGATTCTCGTTGCCAGACACCTCGACTTGCCAAACCTTGAGGTGTACCTTAAACGAAGGCCACCGGGGGCTATTATCCTTGAGACGTGTACGCCGTTTGCACATCCTGTGCTGGTAGTGTCTGAGATGGAAAAAATGGGCATACACATACCTATCGTACAAATACCCGGGGCGCTTGGGGTCTTTAAAAACGGTATGGATGTGGGCATCAATGTGATAAGAGAAAACGTTGTCTCTATTTATTCGAAAGACCCGGAGCTGCTTGCGTACATTTCAAATCTTGCAAGCCCCATAGTATATAAAAAGAAGTTTGATAAGACATTCGACGCCCAGGAAATGAATAATCCCCCGATGGCACCCGCAATGGCCTATAAGCAGAGGGAGCGGCAGGTTGAGACACATGGCCTTGACGCGGTTGTCAGGGAGGCGGGCGAGCTGGAGCTGTTTAAGGAGCTTTACACGCTGTCGCTTTACAGGCGGGTTGAAATCGAAAACCTGATTGGCGGGCTACAGGCGGTTGACGACGAAGACATCTATGAGTGGTACACCTATATACTTCAACAGTTTCATGGGCGGCCATTTTCGCAGTACAATGTCTTTAAGGCCGCAAGGATTGCCCCATCTGTTAAGAAAGAAACGATTGCGGCAATAGAGGAGAAAATCCAAAAGAACACCCTACTCATCAAACTTCTTGAAGATAATTTCAATAATATAAGGGCTGAAAACTTGTGGCATCCCCGTGAAATCATGTTTCAGATGAATTCCCCCGTCTTTATCGTAGACCCGAAAATAGACAGCGCCGACCCCCGCCACAACCCTGAAAAGGAGGAGTTTAACCCGTGGGAGTTTAAATTTTTTGCGGGGGCGCAGGACCTGATCTTTCACGACCAACTGGGCACGCTGGTTGCGCACAAGGACAAGGCCAAATATATTCGGGGCCGGGTTGCGGGAGCGGGTGCCACAAGGCCGGAGTCCAGCATTGACCTCGGATTCCTTGACAACACCGGCAGTTTCTACGACACCTTTGAAAAACGAGTTGGCGCCCTGTCGAAACTTGCGGCAATACTGCTGAGGCTGAACTTTCACCCCACCGTATGGGTAGAAATCCTGCCGCGAATGACCGATGATTTCAACCAAAAAGGCATCCCCCAAAGAGTAAGCCTTCTGCAGTTGTCCCAATATTAATGTCGGCGATAGAGATACTGTTTCCATTTAATCTGCGGCCGCTTACTTATCTCTGCCCCGCTGGTTTTGAGTACAAGGCCGCACCCGGTACCTTTGTTTACGCCCCCCTGAAAGGGACAACGAAGATGGGTATAGTTTATGGCATAAACCCAGATTTCAAAGGAAAAACAGACACACTGAAAGACATCTCCGGCATCTGCGCCCACCGTAGCGCGCTATCACAGGAAATCATGGCACTCATAGCGTGGATTGCCCAATACTACCTCGCGGAACCCGGCCTCGTTCTTAGTTTTGTCTTGCCGCGGGCCTTCTTTACAGAGAAGCCCATCCCTGCCCCGCGGCGCATAGCCGACATGCCTAAGACATCGTTTAAACCCCAAAAGATAAATAAAGAGGAGCTGCTGCTGGCCACCGGTTCTGGAGACACAAACAAGGCGGTACTCTTGCATAGCCCGTCATATGACTACCAGCTCTCATACATATGCAAGGCCGCCAAATCGGCGAAGCAAGCGCTCATCCTGTGTCCAACAATCGAGGAAGTAAAATACCTTGGCGCGGTATTTTTTGATACCACCGGCATTCGGCCAATTATAGTACACGGCAACCTCACCGCCGCCCAACGCCTGAGGGCATGTGAGGATGCCGCTAGCGGCGGCAAGTATTCCATAGCCATAGGGACGATGTCAGCGGCGTTGTTCCCGTTTATCAGGGCGTCGCTGATAATCGTCACCGATGAGCATAGCCCTTACTATAAACATGAGCAAACGCCGCGGTATAACGCCCGCGATGTGGCCGTAATGAGGGGGCGGATTGAGAACTCGCGGGTTGTTTTACTAAGTTGCTGCCCATCAAGCGAGTCATATTTCAAGACAACGACAAACGAATACACGTACTACAAAGCTGCGGCGACAAAAAGGCCGCAAATAAGCGTCATGGCAACTCGTTCTTTCAAAAAACTCATCCCCGACAGAATCACCACAAGCATTATAACCTCTGCACATAAGGGCAATAAATCGTTCGTATATATAAATAAGAAGGGCTACGCAACGATAATCTGCAGGGACTGCGGACACGTGGAGATGTGCCCCGTCTGCAAGGCGGCGCTTGCCTTTCACGAGGACAAGTCCATGCGCTGCCACAGGTGCGGTTTCAGTGCTAAGCCGCCGGAGTTTTGCCCCGTATGCTCAGGATTTGATCTTAGGGAAGTCTCTCCCGGCTCTCAGCGCCTTGAGCAGTTTATCAGAGATAAGACCGGCCTCATCCTAAGCCGTATTGACAGAGATACCGCAAAGACACCGGCTATTTTTAAACGCATGGCCTTAGATGCCCTCAGGAGCGATGTCCTTGTAGGCACTAAACTCTCGCTCAATAAAATAGTGTTTAACAAGCACTTCAAAATCCTCGCCGCTGTCAATCCCGACGTTTACTTTAGCTTTCCGGACTATCTGTCCGCCGAGCGGTTGTATCAGGATGTCTTAGTCATGGCTGAGATGGCCGAAAAAGACGGACGCCTCTACCTGCTTACCGCCCTCAAAGAAGAGCTGACGTATAAGTTTTTAGAAAATTACGACTACGAGGGATTTATATCGAACGAGCTGACAAAGAGAAAAGTACTGAACTACCCGCCCTTTTGGAAGATGGCCTCTATTGAGTTTCACTATAACGATGAGAAGCCGGATATCAAACTAGAAGGCCGCAAAGGGGAAGTAGAGGTACTGGGACCTGTCCCCTCTGAGGCCGTAATAAAGGGTTACAGCCAAAGCGCGCATATGATTATAAAGGCAAAAGACACAGACGCCTTGTTCGGGGCGGTCAGAAGGCTTAAAGCGTTGATAAAACAATCAGGCCTGAAGATGAACAAAATGCGCATCGTCATTGATATAGACCCCGTGTAGGGGGCTTCTGAGAATCAAAAAGGATTAACGACGAAGGGGGGGTAACCCCCCCTTCACCCCGTATTTCCCACATGTTTTGTCTATTGATTTCCGGCTGCCGCCCGTTGGCGGCTTCCAGTGCTCCGGCTGAAGGCTGTTGGGTGTGAATTCCATACATATGGTATTGTGATACTAATAAATCGGCAGTGCCTTTGCCCAAACACCGCGAAATACAACGCTTTTTTTCTGGCACGATAATTGCTTCTCTATGTGCGGCATATGGACTCTATAAACTTTTTCAGAAAACAGCGCGAGGCGGTATATGTATAAAGTGATTGTGGCGGAGAGCGAATATTCGACAAGAAATGCCTTGAAGTCTTTTTTAGAATTGAATAGTTATTCAGTAGTAGAAGCGCCAGGCGGGGCCTTAGCCATTGAATATTTTAAGGAATGTCTGCCAGACGCTGTAATTCTTGATTTAAAATTATCTGATATTGGCGGTTCGGAAGTATTACTGAAAATGATGGAAGTAAGTTCAGAGACACCGGTAATATTATTGGCCGGCCATGGCGAAATAGACATGGCGATAGAGGCCTTAGGTGATGGGGCATATGATTATTTCCCCAAGCCACCCGACATAGAGAGGCTCATGTTTGTCTTAACAAGGTGTATTGAGGCCAATCTGGCTTTAAAGAAGACGAAACAAACAGTCAATTCGATGTTAGAGTGGCATTTAGGCACGGGTGAAAGTATGAAACAGGTCATACGGGATATTGAGATGGCCGCCGACAGCGGCGTTTCTGTATTCATTCAGGGTGAAAATGGCACTGGCAAATCTTTGATTGCCCGCCTTATTCACTTCAGCGGCACCATGGCACGCGGGCCTTTTATTCAGTTTGACGCCGAGACTGCCCTCAAGGGGAACAAGGACATGTCTGCCAGACTTAGCAAATTGTTTAAGCAGGCCGCAGGGGGGACTATTTACTTCAAAGGACTGCATATGATACCTCCCGCCGCCTCGGCCAATCTGATTTCAGAACTCACGGCTGATAACGGCCCAGAACAGGAAGTCCGAATTATCGCCACAGGAAAAACACATGCAAAAGACCCCTTTTTATTCATAGACTGGTTTGTCATCAGAGTACCGTCATTATATGAAAGAATTGAAGACGTACCGTTTCTTGCCGGTAAGTTTGTGGCCGAGACGGCTGATGAGCTAAACGTCACGGTAAGAGACATAACGAAGGAAGCCATAAAAATCTTATCAGATTATACATGGCCGGGCAACACAAGGGAATTAAAAAGCGCGGTCAGGCAGGCGATGATACTTGCGGACGGTCCGCTTCTGAGGGCTGAACATTTTTACTTCTTACAAACCGTCAACACGGCCATCCCGTCAATATCACTAAAGGACGAAAAGGCCAGGGCGGTAAAAGATACCGAACGCAAGGCAATCGTCAATGCCCTTGAAGCCTCTAATAACCGCAAAACCGCAGCCGCAAAAAAACTTGGCATCAGCAGAAAGACTCTCTGGGAAAAGATTAGAGAATACAATATCGAAGAGTGAACAACAGCCGGAGTTCTGGAAGCCGCCAACGGGCGGCAGCCCAAATGCAATAGACAAAACGTGGTGAGATTTACGGGGTGAAGGGGAGTTACTCCCCTTCGTCGTTAATCCT
>NZ_JBJUSG010000040.1:0-1443 GCF_046044395.1 Candidatus Magnetominusculus dajiuhuensis
GGGGGGGGGGGGGCTGCTTTACTATTGTGACACAGTCTGGAAAGCAGGAATCCAGGAACACCGCTCCACTGTGTGATAATATTTTCCAATAAATTACATTATTCATCGGCGATTCCATTGATTATTATGTTGTTCTATACTTAAAATAACTGGATTCCTGCTTTCGCAGGAATGACAGACCAAAGAATATGTAATCTTTGACCTAATTTCGTTATTAGAAAAAAGTCATAGGTCGAAATGCCAACACAGTGAAAGGACGCTCAGACAGGCCACGTTGGGGGGGGAAGCGAGGGGTTAGTTTTTTTGCCCAATGTATAGATAAACGCAAGTATTTCTGCTACCGCCTTGTATAGTTCTTGTGGAATCTCCTGGTATAAGTCAAGGGCTGAGAGGATTTCTACCAACTGCTTGTCCTCTTTGAGCGGGACGCCGTTGGCCTTTGCTATTTCTATAATCTTCTCTGCCACGGCACCGGAGCCTTTTGCGGTTATCCTTGGAACTGCCTCAGCACCCGATTTGTAGTTTAGGGCAGCCGCCTTTCTGCTTTTGCCTTCCATACCGCCTCCTAAATCCGCAAGTCCAGACCGCCGGAAGGGGTTTTTTTATCATTATTATTTTCGGCAAAGTCGAGCCTGGTTTTTTGTCCTATATTGATTACCTTAAGGGTGAGGCCGTTTGCCGCGAACCGCTTTTCTAGTTCCCCTTTGTTTTCCATTATGAGTTGTTTGGTGCTATCTTTTTCAACGTTGAAAGAGACAAAGAATCCTCCGTCTGCCGCTGTTACCGAGGCCGAGATTTTGCCAAGCCTGTCAAGGTCGAGATTAATATCGCAGGTGAACGATTTCTTTGCGTGATACTTGTTCTTCTTAAACAGCAGCTCGCCGTCTCTTAGCTCATTCCACAAAAAAGGCAGATATGTGCCTACCATATCATTAGCCCGTGAGCTTACCTGATAAAACTCTATATTCTTAATAAACTTATCAACTACGCCCAATAATTCGTCACGTTTGGCAGGGGAATTTTTAAGGGCCTCGACCATCTTATCATCTTGCAATATATTCTTAATTTTCAGCAGCAGGGCCTTTTGATCGTTATTTACATTTAATGGTGCCGCTACGTGTTCACTTTTGGGGGAACTATGGGGTGTAATAGCGGCGTCTTTGGTGGCGGTCTGGGCTGCAACCGCCGCGCTGTCTTTGATGGAATCTCTTGGGGTGGCAATGGCATCGTCGGGCTTTTGCCTTACAGCGGCCAACACGTCTCCACCTTCAACGACTATGCGCTGCGGCCTACCTTGATCTAATATTGTCATTGCCGCACCATCTTTGGGCGAACCTTGTTGTGGCGTTACCGCGTCACCCGGCTGCTGCTGTTGTTTCTGCGGTATTAGCACTTCACTACCGTCAATAATTATTCGCTGCGGTATTTGTGGCACCGCCGCCA
>NZ_JBJUSG010000040.1:1543-26496 GCF_046044395.1 Candidatus Magnetominusculus dajiuhuensis
ATTTGTGGCACCGCCGCCGCAACCCCATCTTTAGTAGTAGCCATTTGTGGCGTTACCGCGTCACCCGGCTGCTGTTGTTGTAGTTTCTGCGGTATCAGCACTTCACTACCGTCAATAATTACTCGCTGCGGTATTTGTGCTGCTGCCGCCGCGCCGTCTTTGGGGACGCCTGGTTGTGGTGTCCCCGCGCTGTCGAGTTGTTGCTTTACGGCAGCTAACACGTCACTGCAATTGCAGCTTGAGTGCTGAGATTTTTCCGTCTCCACTACTGAAATACAGTCGGCTATTGCCTGTTTGAGTTGATTCAGCGTATCACGGGCGTTGTTGGAGTCCATGCCCTGAATTCCCTGAGATGTAACTGATATTAAATCGCTCAGAAAGGCGCGGGTATGAGCTTCTGTTTGTGGATATTGAAATGCCTCGATGGCCTGTTGGACAACGGCATTGAGGGCATTTTTTGCTGTCACAACATCAGGGGCATAATTAAGCTCTGCAACGGCGGCTTGTTTCATATTGGTTTCAAACAATACGCCTGAACCCTCGACAGACGCCCTAAGGGACTGTTCATTGAGCTGTTCCATGTTGGCAGCTAATGACGCCAGCATTTTGAACTCCGGATAGTTGTCCTTAACGCTGGCCGGTATGTTAGTTAAAACCTTTTGTAACGCCTGAAAATCGGTGGACGTAAGGCGTGCGCCCGCAAGTTCGGTAAGCAAACCCTGTATTCTCTGCTCGATAGTGACAGCGGCGGGGACAGGGGTTGAGGCGGCGGCGTTTGCGGAGGGCGGCGTAGATGTGGAGATAGAAGACTGGGACGATTCAATGCCCATAAATTTGAGACTGATGTCCTTATCACCGCCCAACACTTTGAGGGCAATCCTGTCGCCTTCGCTAAGTGGAACATCGGTCCTTGCCAGCAGCACGCCCGAGCCTTCGCCCTTACCTGCCGGAGGGGTTATGCGAAGCATAACAAGGCCTGAGCTGATTATATCAAGGACATCGGCGGTAACCACATCGCCTGAGACCAGGGCAATCGGCTTGCCGTCGGGCCTTGCCAACACTACTACATTATCGCCCTTGCCTACGACTATGTTATCAACATTGATGTTCACCCGATCCCCCCCGCTTCAAATCAATGGCCAGCGCAACGCCCTATTGAAGGCTTATATCTTGTCCAGCACGACCTGAACACCTATTTTGAGCGAGGCGTTAAAGAGAAGCGGACCCTTAAAATTGGCGATGACCCGTTCGTTTTCAACCCTTATTATTACAAAGGTCACAAGGTCTTCAGTATTATCTAATTTCAGGAAACTCTTTGTCATAGGGTCAAGCGTCATGCTGAAATTTGGAAGCAACACCGTCGGCTCTACGACGATAAAGGCCACGTCAGGGTCATCTACCGCGTGAAGCCACTTAAGCACCGTATCCTTGTGGTCAATCAGCACGTACCTTTTAATTTTTGGGAACCCTACGATGCCATCAGGAAATGAGATTACCTTATCGGAGCCCACCTCAACAGGCCCAAACCTTGATGTTTCAAATATGACTTTATTATCGTTGGAGCACATCTTTTATCTTCTCGAACTCGCCGCTTGTCAGCCCCATTGACAAGATGTTCTCCATTTTTATCTTCTCATAGAGCTCATTTCTGTATATCCTGACACCGTGCGGGGCCTCTATACCGAGTCTTACCTTGTTGCCCTTAATCTCTACAACCGTAATAGTAATTGAGTCGCCTAACTTTATTGCCTCTTCTGACTTCCGTGTCAATACGAGCATCTTGCCCCCTATTTTGATACCTATCTTTTATTATGCTCAGAGCATCCTCGCTCTCATCAAGCACCCTATCTGCCGTATCATAGCATATCTGTTGAAAAAATCTCCTGTTATTTTATGGTTATGAAATCGAACAAGGTTTGAGACATTACCTGGCCCGACGACTGCCTAAGCGCCTGCAAGGCCATCTCCGACTTGGATATGTCAGATGTTGTCTGTGTTATGTCGGAGTCCTGCACGTTTGACAAATCCTTCGCCATGTTTACTGAGTTGTTATCGTTATTAGTCTGTGTTTGCTGTAAAAAGTTGAGCCTTGCCCCAATCGTTGCCCTTACGGAGACGACCTTGTCAAGGGACTTCTGCAGGGGGTCCATCATAGCGTTTATCATGTCAACATCATTGTTGTTAAACGCGTTTACGATAATATTTGTCATGTCCATGTAATTTGAAAAAGATGCCTGCTCAAAACCCTGCGCGGTTGGTACGCTGGACGTGCTCAGATTTAGCGTTATCAAGCTCGGCACACTGCCGGTAGACGGTGTAAAATGGGCAAAATTGCCCGTAGTTAACTTTATTGAAACCGTAGTTTTGAGAGAAAACGCGAAGGCGTCCGACCCTGTGATGTTTTCAATAACCTTAGCGGTACTGTTTACGTTGACGCTTATTTGGCTGTCGTCTCCCCTGTAGGAATAGAGACCGCCTGTGGATGCCAGTGGTACGGGCGATGTGGCAAAACTGGCCGCGTTTGTCAGACTGCCGGAAAACAAATATGAGCCTCCGGAGCGGGTCAACGACAGGGCATAGAGGCTGTCTCTTATTGTGGCAATCTCTGAGGCGGTGTCCTGCCTGCCGGCGGCATCGGTCTGGCCGCTCGCACCACTGACCATAAGTTCCTGCACACGCTGAAGGTTAGTCACCACACTGGACATAGCCGTATCCGATGTTTGAAGGATTGACTGGGCGTTGTTAATGTTTCTCTGATACTGGTCGGTATTAGCTATATCTACCTTATAACCCAGTATCTGGCCCATGCCGGAGATGTCATCAGACGGCCTGTTTATCTTCAGCCCCGACGACAACTGTTGCTGTGAACCGTAGAGCTGAGAAATATCGTCCTGAAAACTCTTCCTCATCATGTCTATGTACATGAAACTTGATATTCTCATATTATCTCACCAATCCAATTACGGTATCCAGCAAGGTGCTGGTAACGTTTATAATCTGGGCAGCGGCCTCGTATGACTTCTGATATTGCACCAGGTTCATCGCCTGCTCATCTAAGGACACCCCCGAAATCGCGGCATTCTGCTGCTTAAGTTGGCTCAACACATTTGTCGAAAATGTCAGATTGTCATTTGCAGAGGCCGCGTAGTTGCCAATCGTGGTGACGACTGAGGCATAATACTGGCTTATCGTACTTTGTGACAGCACCGAGTTTACCTGAGTACCGAGGGCGACCATGGCAAGGGCGTTGCCGTTGCCGCCGGGAATGACACTCGGAGAACTTGCCGCCGCCACTTGTGTCGGGTCTGTCAGCAAGACCTTCCCGTTGTTAATGGCACTCGCAATAGGCGAGACTTTAAACACATCGCCTGCCTTGGGAGTCCCCGCAAAAGTTATCTGCATCCCATCCACGGTAAGCGAGTTGCCCGATAGGGTGCCATTTGCCGAGGTATTATTTTTTATGTCGTAAAGCTGATAGTTGCTATTGCCAGTAAAACGCACCTCATACTCCTTGTAAGTAAGGGCGGAGTTGTCCACTATAATTGCCGACGATACGGATGCCGTAGAGCTGTTTTCGTTCAGAGTGGATATGGAGAGGGGATTAAAGAAATTGCTGCCGGCTTTGCCTTTTAGGTCGTAGCCGTTGGTCTGGACAGAGTTGACCATGTTAGTGATTGCCGCCACGGTGCTTCGAAGACCGGCAATCGCGGCAGGCAGCCCGCTCTGTGCGCTGTTTTTCATTTCAACATCCGCACCGAGCTTCCCGCCTGTCACCTTTGAGGTTACATCTATTCCATCTATGTTCAACTGTATTTTACCGTCAGCCTGCTGCCGCATGGATATGGGATTGACAATGTTGCCAAGCCCAACAAGATTTCTGTCGCCGACTATGACAGTAATAGCGCCGGATTTGTCTTCTACGGTGTTGAAATTTACCAGTCCCGCCAGTTGAGTCAACGCATTCTGCCTCTGGTCAAGCAGGTCGTTTGGCTGCTGCGTAGTTCCGGTCTGCGCCTGCGCTATGCTTACGTTATAACTGGAAATCTGCGAGGCAAGCGTATTTACCTGTTTTACGACATCGGGAACGGCCTTGTTTATGGAGTCGCTGATATTTGTAAACTGGCTCTCAATCTGTTGAGCCTGAGTGAGAATATTTTGGCCGTCCGCGATAACGGTAGTTCTCTGCTCAGGGGTTTGCGGATTTGTTGACAAGTCCTGCCAGGCGTTAAAGAAGCTGGTTATAGCGGCCGAAAGCCCTGTGCCTGTCTGGTCGTTCATTGCGTCCTCTACCTGTGAATATGTGCTTTGAAGGGTAGTCTGCCTGGCGTTGTTTTGCTGTTCAAGCAGCATCTGCGTCTGAGTAAAGCTATCGAATTGTCTCTGAACCACTGCCATGTTAACACCTGTGCCGGAGGCACCGCCGGTGGCCACACTGGGATTGTTTACCTGCAGAATCGCATTTTGCTGGCAATACCCGGGGGTATTAACATTGGCTATATTATTACCCGTAACATCTAAAGCCTGCCCCATTGAAGTTAAGGCTGAATTAGCCACACTCATTAATGCTGAAAGCCCCATTTATGCCTCCCTCGCAAGAAAAACCCCGGTTTTGCCAACTGTGGGATTTACTCCATGCAGATTAAGAAAATTTATATTATTCCTCACATATTTCAGAGAGCGGTCTATCAACACCTTATTAAACTCATTCAGCTCGTCTATGCTTTGCAGCAGAGATTTCAACATTGAGCGTATCCCGTTAAAGTCCGCGTCGCCTGTTATCTCAGCCAGGGTGTTTATGTTCATGTCCGCGGACACATTGCCTCCGTTTTTAGGCGGGACGCTGTTTATCTCTGTCACAAGTTTCTTCATAAGCCTTAACCTTTCCTCCTCAAGCAGCCTTAGTTTGAGCGTCTGCGTATACTTCTCTTTTGAAAGGCTCTCAACACCCTGTTCATTGAAATCAACGAGATTCTCACGCTCTCTCTTCAGGAGTTCAAAGAGCGCCTTATATCCCTCAATTTGAAGGGTGAGCACCTTTTTTATTTCGTTTGCAGTTTTCAAGCTATCTCATTCAGCATTTTTCCAGCTATATCGCTGGGATTTATAGTATACGTACCGTTGCTAATCGAAGTCTTTATATTGTTAACCTTTTCCTCCCTCACATCGGGCAGTTGGGCAATCGCCCTTGTCATCTCATCAATTGAGCGGGCATGAGGAGAGAGGCTTACGCTGTCGGTGCCATTTGACTGGGCAGCCGCACCAGTGTCGGCGGTGTTGTCAACCTTCTTTGCAACACCGTATATCTGCTTTGCCTCCGGCGGAACACTGTTGTTAATCTTCATATGCTACCTCCTGAACATCATTATGTTGTCCAGCGTATAGTTAATTAACCCACGCATGGCTTATCTAGTCGTATCGGTACTATTTGTTGACTTCTTTAAGCCTGAGTGGTCATCAACATTAGATTTTTCAGTTAATCTCGTTAATTCTTTAACAAATATCTTTCTGATTCCTATTCCCCGCTCTGACATTGTCCTGGATAACTCTGTATCGAACATACTCATATAGACATCGCCCCCAAGCCCCTTGCCAAATGTCGTGCCTAACCCCTTTCTCATCGTCTTTATCAACTCAAGCAGAAACACGGACTCCGCCTCTTTTGAAACGGCCTCAATCGTACCACTGTCCTTTTTGCCCTTCAGGGACTCCATGCCTTTGAATGAATCTAATGAGCCTTGTACTGAATCCATGCCCCACCTTTATACCTTCTTTGAGTCTGAGGGGCCGATGACCCCTTCAAGAATGTAATTGCAATTACCATGCCAAAGCCGTATCTGCCCTTAGTATAATATATTCAGGCCAGACTAATAAACCTAAACATGGAAAATAATTCCCGCGGCCATGAAATATTTTCCCACTGGAAATGAAACAGCTCATTGGATTTCCAACTGCGCGGTGAGCGCCCCGGCAGACTTAAGGGACTGAAGTATGGCGATTAAATCACGCGGTGCCACACCAAGCTTGTTTAACGACGTGATGATCTCGCCAAGCGTGGCCCCTGAGACCTTTGAAAGTGCAACCTTATCGGTCTTCACGTCTATGTCGGTCTGAGTACCTGTGTAGCCCTGAGGGCCTGACGTCTGCGGCGTCTGGGTTATCTCAATAGTCAAATCACCGTGTGCTATCGCCACCGGAGAAAGTTTAACGCTTTCCCCTATGACGACCGTCCCCGTACGCTCATTAACGATTATCTTTGCCGGAATATCCACCTTGACTTCAAGGGACTCAAGTTTATTTATCAACTCCACGACATTCCCCTGATAAATTGCTGGCACCACGACCTTAACAGACGACGGGTCAGGTGCAGAGGCATAACTGCCCATCAGGTGCTTGTTTATCATATCTTTGATATTTGTTGCCGTAGTGAAGTCAGAGTCACGCAGCACCAGCGTTATATCCTCTGAATTTGCAATGTCGTAACCAAACTCTTTTTCAATGACAGTGCCGTTTGGCACCCTGCCTACGGTGGCAAAGTTCTGCTGCGCCGTAGAGCCATTTTTAGAGACATATATGCCGCCTATGGAGATTGCCCCCTGAGCGGTCGCGTAGGTCTTTCCGTCTGCCCCCTGAAGTGGAGTAAGAAGCAGCATTCCGCCCATCAGGCTTTTGGCATTGCCCATAGCCGACACATTGGCGTCAATCTTTTTCCCTATCTTTGGGAAAGGCGGCAAATCAGCCGTCACCATAACGGCTGCCACGTTTTTCGATATTATATCTTTTGTACTTACTGAAACTCCCATTCTTGTGAGCATATTGATGACACTCTGTACCATGGAGCCTTTGCTGTCACCAGTACCCGCCAACCCGACAACCAGTCCATAACCTACTAACTGGTTTTCCCTCACACCCTTAATTGACGCAATGTCCTTCAACCGCTCGCAATACGCGGCCGTTACGGTTGACGCCATAAACATGGCCGCTATCACAATTATACCTATGGCCTTTCTCGTCTTCATATTAAAGTATCACCTCAAGTTTCATCGTTAAAACGGTTTAAGTGAACCCCATAGCCTGCCGAGCCAGCCGGGGGATTGAAGCTCCTGTAAAAAACCGTCGCCCACCAGATACAGCTTCACGTCGGCTACCTTTTGGCTTGATATGGAATTGGTCTGGTCAACATCGTCCGGCCTTACAATCCCCTGAAGGACAATATACTGTGTCTCGTAATTAACCGTTATCTCCTTCCTTGAATCTATGACCATGTTGCCGTTTGGAAGGACTTCCACTACCTTAGCGCTGATAGTGGCGGTTATTGTACCCTGGTGCTTCGTCTCACCCTTGCCTGTAAATTGGTCATTATTGGTCGTATTAAGCTGAGGGGTTGAGGCCGTACCCACGCCCCCGGTGCTGCTTGATTTCAGGCCAAGTTTATTCGCGCTTACATTAAAAAAGTTGCTTAACTGCGAACTATAATTCGACTGTTTATTGCCCGTGGTCTCTTCCTTGTCGTCTGCCGTAGTTTTTTCCACAATGCTTATCATTAGGACATCGTTGAGGCGGCGGGCGCGTTTATCTTCAAACAGGCTTGCGGAGTCGTTCCACAGAGAACCATTTTCGGGTCTCTGAGCGGGCGCGCCTCCATATATATACGGGGCAGGCTTGGCCGGCAGCTTGTTTGCCGGGGTGGAACAACCCGCACACAGTGCCGCTGCTATCGTTGCCGCTGATATTATCTTTATCATTTTATACATTCTTTCTAACCTCACTGTTCAATTTACAAGCGTTACAATACGGTTTCCGACAATCTTGCCGGTTATCAGTTTGTTCGTCGAAGGACAGAGGACTTTTATGTACTTGCCCTGGGCACCCTCTTCCTTAGCAATCCCCCTGACGGTTATCTTGAACTTGTCGGTCTCCAATAAAATGCGCACATCGTCCCCTTTTCTTATAACTGACGCGTCAGCAAGGAGATTCTCCGTTAAAGGACGGTTTACCGCGATTGAAGAGGAAAGCACCTTGCCTACGCAGGCGGACTCTGACGATATAGCGCCCTTTGGGATAGTTTTTATATTTATCATGCTCTTATATATGTCATCCATAGTGATTACTTCACCTTTTAACATAGCCCTGCGGTTACTGACCACCCAGTCATAGGCCTCGACCGCAACCTCGACGTAAGTAGCCTCGCCGGTTGATGAGCCTAATAGAAAGGTCATCCGCCCGGGTATAGTGCCCCCTGCCACAGATACGCTGTCCGGGTATGGCGTGTTTTGCACCCTGTTATTTCCAACTACCTGCAGCCTGACCTCCGGCCATGGGTAGTTGGCCTGGATATACTCCCTGACAACCGCCTCAGGCGACCATGCCGCAACCAGTGCTGTTAGTAATAGAGCTACCATCTGTTATCTCTTCAGCGCATTTGCAGTCTGGAGCATTTCGTCCGTTGTCTGCACCGATTTAGAGTTAAACTCATATGAGCGCTGTGCTACTATCATGTTCACCATTTCGTCAATGACGTTTACGTTGCTGGATTCGAGAAATCCCTGGTCAACCGTGCCAAATCCCTGCTGGCCGGGGACTGCGAGATTTACCGCGCCAGAGGCATCTGTCTCAGTAAAGAGATTCTTGCCTATGGCCTTTAGGCCGGCTGGATTTGCAAAATTAGCAAGCTCTATTTGTCCTATTTGATTCTCTGTCGTTTGCGTGTTTTGGAGAACTGACACAATGCCATCACTGCTTACTGAGATTGATACTGTATCAGTTGGTGCGGTCATCTCAGGCTGCAGGACAAGACCCTGGTCGTTTACGATTCTACCTGTGCTGTCAAGTTTGAAGTTGCCCGCCCTCGTATAAGCGATGCTCCCGTCTGTCTGGGCTATCTGAAAAAACCCCTTCCCTTCTATTGCAAGGTCAAGCTCGTTGCCTGAGTTAATAAAATCGCCTTGCTTGAAAATCTTTCCAGCGGAACTTGGCATAACACCAAGCCCAATCTGTATGCCCGTGGGAGAGGGATACCCTGACGCGGTAGGGGCCCCGGGGGCCTGCACCGCCTGATACATCAGGTCCTGAAATTCAGCCCTATTGGCCTTAAACCCATACGTACTGGTGTTTGCTATATTATTTGAGACCACATCAAGGTTGGTCTTCTGCGCGTTCATTCCCGATGCCCCAATAAATAAAGACCTTATCATTAACTGCCTCCTTCTCTAAGTATAATACCTTTCATCATATCGTTGCCATACCATTAGTAACCTTTGATGTGGCGTCATCAAACGACTGTGCGACTTTTTGCTGCGCTTCATACTCCCTTAACAACTCTATCATTGTGACCATTTCCTGAATGACGTTTACGTTTGAGGACTCTACAACTCCCTGATTGACAGTCGCGGTTGACTCCACCGCAGCGTCCTCTGACACAAAATAATTATTACCCTGCTTGACTACGTTTTGTTGATTCTGGAAATCCACTATCGCAAACCTGTCTATCGGAGTGCCATTGACGGCTATAGTGCCGTCTGAGCCTATCTGTATATCCTGAATATTGCCAGTCTGTATTTGTATAGGGCCGCTTGAGCCTAAGACCTTGTCTCCGGTCTTTGTCACGATATATCCCTCTGTGTCCAGCGTGAAGTTGCCAGCCCGTGTGTATTTATTGCCGTCAATGGTGAAATACCCGCTCCCACCTAACGCCACATCAAGGGGATTTCCTGTACTCTGAAACGCGCCCGCTGAGTGGTCGGTGTAAAAGACATCCGTATATGTCATGTCCCTGCCGTCGCCTTGCTGCGGCACGCCGTTTATCTCTGATATATACACATCCCTGAAGGAAACCCTGTCCTGCTTATACCCAAAAGTGGCCGTGTTTGCAAGATTGTTCGACACAAGGTCCATCTGCTTTTGTTTGACAACCATGCCTGAGGCCGCTATATAACTCCCTTTGTACATTTACCTTGTCCTCTCTATCGTTTCGGTCTTTCCTATAAGTTTCATAGCCATAACCTGCTACAAGCAATTACCATGCCAGTCGAAAATACGGCCTTAACCCCACCTTCAGCACCTCTTGCCGCCCGTCCGGCGGGAAAATTATGATTGCTCAATTGGAAAATTTTTCCGTACCTCATCTGTTCAGATTCAGGATTAACTCAATCTCACCGTGCTGAATGCCCAGTACATTGGCGATTTCATTGATGCCAAGTCCCTTCCCTGTAAGGGCAAGCACCTCATAGCGCCGGTTTTGCCCGCAGTCGGTGTAACTTACCGCGTCGGCCATCTGCAGAAGCCTCTCAAAATGCGCTACTTTCGCATCAACTGACGCCTCAATCGCCTCAAGGATTTGAATGCTTTTTTCAAGTCTCCTGAATATCACACCGGCGGCCTTCTCAAACCGCGCTATCCCGATGTCTGCCCTCTCCTCACCCCTTGCTGCGTCCTTACAAACAGCCTTATCTTCCACCACCACAACGACACCATTGTCATGGACTGCCTCTGCGACTGGTTCCTTTATACCAAATAGTTTCTTCATAAATCACAACCCCCTTATAAGTGCGTTCACTTTAATAAAACACATCACTCACCGTTCATAGCAAAATCCTTGCCAGAGATAATTTGTATGATAAAAATAAATATGCGTTGTATTGTATTGTTGATAATTACATTTATTATTCACTATGTTATGCGATAATAGTTAATGTATCTATTGATACTACATCGAGATATTTATTCTGTATGGATGAGAATAATGATAACCCGCGTCAATACTCCAACACCCTGACCCGCAGTTTAATCATCCATTGCGCTAAGTTGTCGGCGAAGAAGTCATAGGGATGTGCCGATGGAAAAACGATTACTTTTTTTATGTGTAATTTAATATAATATCTGTGATGCAAGGCGGTGAGGATAAGGGCTGGGGGCAGTTGTACGGCCACAACCCCGACGATGTGTGTAAGAGGGGGCTGGTTTCCTTTGACAGCTCATCGGGGTGCTATACGATTAGATCGTTTAAGTGGGATTTTGATTTCCATCCCAAAGACAGGACTGTAACATGCGGCAGCCCTGATGGCGAGGCCTTTTTGCGGCGGCTTGGGGATTTCTTTCGGCTCTCATCCCTCTGGTATCTCAACAGTGCTAAGGCAATTCCCCTAACAAATCAACTTATTATGCCGCAGAACCTTAGTGGAGGCGAGATTTTCTTTCGCGGCTCGCATGTCCTGCCCCTTGCGAGACTAGCCGCCATGTACGAAGCCGGCAAAGAGGAGTTTCTGTTTCAGGGTGCTTCACTGGGCGGAGTTGCCGCTTCCTATGGAGACGCGGCCGTTGTCTTATCCCCCTACCCTAAGATTCCGGTTACTCTCATTTTGTGGCTCAAGGACGACGAGTTTCCGGCAAGAGCTGAGTGCCTGCTGGATACATCGTGCGAATTTCACCTGCCCATAGACATAATCTGGATGACCGCTATGATGTGCATCCTTATGATGTAGCAGGCATCAGCACAGACGCTGTCATAATCATCATCTATAGTTATGAATTGATGACTTCTATGACCTCGGCAATAGTCTTTGCCTTTCGCAGGTGTTCCTTGATTTGTTTTAACTTGCCCACATCGGTGATATTGTTAATTTTATCCATTAACGCGACGCCTTCGGCGCCAAACCTTATATCGAGGGCAAGTTCTATTGCCTCTGTCAGCCCCTTCTCTATTCCCTTCTCTATTCCCTCTAACATCCCCTGCGCTATCCCCTTCTTGATGCCCTTCTCTACTCCCTTCTCTATCCCCTCTAACATTCCACGCTCACGTCCCTGTCTGAACCTTACATCTCTCTCCATATCATATGCTATTGCCATGTTCTCCGCCTCCTCAGATACTTCGTTCTGCAAATCTCTCAACTGCGACAGGACTTCCACCTGCCTTACATACTTGCCCCTAAGCGTTTCCTCCTGTACCAGTTCATTCAGACGGTTAAGTATCTCTCTTATGAATATTTTAACACCTTTTTTCTGATAATTGCACAAAATAGATATAATCACCTCTTCAGGCCTATCCGAGTTTAAGAACTTCCCGCAGTCAACATCGCGCATATCTATTAAATTATACCTATGGGCTGTCGTCTCTGTTGCGATGCTGTTTTTCATTGTAAGCGGCTCATTACCTATGTAAAACACGTATTGCATTGGTGCAATCCCATATATTTCAGTTAAATACACCCAATAGCGAAGCATCCGGTATTCCATTTTGAAATAGTTTGTGGACTGAAACTCTATATGCAGCAGAAAAACAGAGCCATCCTCCAGTTCTACCCGAAAAATAAAGTCGGCTTCGCGTTCATTCGTTACTTGAAGTTTAGTCTCTAAAGCAGTTGATTTAACAATTTTTAACCCAATAACCTTCGTTATCAGGGTATCTGCGACATCCTTCAGGATTTCCTTTATTACCTTGTCATAGCGTTTAGACATTTGGCCGTATTATAACATTTCAGAAGTGTTTCATTTATAAGGAAATATCCAAAATTGCCTGAATCAAAATAATAGCGCGGCCAAATGGATTGACACCTTTGATTCGTTCTGATATTCTAAGGGTATAAAATTATATCGGCGGAAGGGATAAAAAAAAACTCATGTTTGATGACAAGGTAGTGCTGATAACTGGTGGAACGGGGTCGTTTGGCAGAAAGTTTGCCAGCTATATGTTCAGAAACTACAAGGTTAAGAAATTAATCATATTCAGCCGCGACGAATTCAAGCAGCATGAGATGTCCATACATTTACCCCCGTCTGAATATCCTATAAGGTATTTTTTAGGGGACGTACGTGACCGTGAGCGCCTCTACAGGGCATTTAACGGCGTGGACTATGTCGTACACGCGGCGGCGTTAAAACATGTCCTCGCGGCCGAATACAATCCCTTCGAGGTTGTAAAGACAAACATAATCGGGGCACAGAATATAGCGGAGGCGGCTATTGACAACGGCGTTAAGAAGGTCATAGCGCTCTCAACCGACAAGGCGGTAAGTCCGGTTAACCTCTATGGGGCGACTAAACTGGCGATGGAGAAGATTTTCATTGCGGCAAGCTCCTACGTCGGCACGAAAGAGACGAGGTTTTCGGTAGTTCGATATGGAAATGTAGTTGGCAGCCGCGGCAGCGTCATCCCGATTTTTATTGATATGTACCGGCGCGGGATACGGCAGCTCACGGTAACTGATGAGAGAATGACCAGGTTTTGGATGACACTTAACGAATCGGTGGAGTTTGTAAACAACTCATTTTATTTATCTACGGGTGGTGAGGTGTTTGTCCCAAAAATCCCAAGTATGAAAATCACGGACCTCGTAAAGGCTATTGCCGATGACTGTACGTACAGGGTAATTGGGGCGCGCCCGGGGGAGAAAATCCACGAAACCCTCATCTCCGGCGATGAGTCAAGGACTGCCTTTGAGTACAATTACAATGGCAGGGAATTGTTCGTCCTATTTTCACAGTTGAACTTCGAGCCGACCTCAAAATGCAAAAATTGCAGGAGACTTAACGAGGAGTTCACATACAGAAGCGACAACAACACGCGATGGCTTAACGTAAACGATATGAGAGATGTGCTGAAGGAATTCTTATAATGCCTATGAACTTAACTCCGGCAGAGAGTTACCTGGATTCCTGCTTTCGCAGGAATGACATCTCTATTTGTTCATTTATCTTGATGTGCTCATTTATCTTGTTGTCTGTCATTCCTGCGAAAGCAGGAATCCAGTCTTCTTTAAATGAAATATCTATGCTCCTATCTGTCTTATCTTGTCTGTCATTCCTGCGAAAGCAGGAATCCATTTCTTCTCTTGACGTAGATAACTCCAGAGGCGTTTTCTTATAACAACAAGATGATACCATACGGCTTTCACGATATTGGCGAGGACGACATTAAAGCAGTAGTAAAGACGCTTCAAAGCGGCTGGATTACTCAGGGCACAAAGACAGGGGAGTTTGAAGAGGCGCTGGCTGACTATTGCGGCGCATCATATGCCGTGGTATTTAGCTCAGGGACTGCCGCCCTGCATGGGGCGTACGCCGCCGCGGGGCTTGGCAGCGGGGATGAGTTCATCACCACGCCGATGACGTTTGCCGCCACGGCCAACGCCGGAGTTTTCTTAGGAGCCAATCCCGTCTTTGCCGACATTGAATCTGACACCGGCAACATAGACGCGGCGGCAGCGGCAAGCCTGATTACCAATAAAACAAAACTCATAGCCGCCGTTGACTATGCCGGACATCCATTTGATGGCAAGGCACTTTTTGAGGCGTCTGTAAAACACGGTATTATTATTGTTGAAGACGCCTGCCATGCACTTGGAGCCTTGTCAATGGCAGATGACGGCTCATGGAAGCGAACCGGCTCATGTCTCTATTGTCACATGGCCGTATTCAGCTTTCACCCCGTCAAATCAATCACCACAGGCGAAGGCGGCGCGGTCTTAACAAACGACAAGGTTTTATATGACAAACTAAAAATGTTCGGCCACCACGGCATCACCAAATCCATGGACGATTTTCAATATACCCCAGACGGCCCATGGTACTACGAAATGCAGACCCTGGGCTATAACTACAGAATGACAGATTTTCAGGCGGCACTGGGCATCTCTCAACTAAAAAAGCTTGATAGGTTTATCGAACGAAGACGCGATATCGCTTGCTTTTATGACAATGCCTTTAGAGGCAACAGATATTTCGACATACCCATAGAGAGAGACTACGCAAAGAGCGCATACCACCTGTATCCTATCAGATTGAAAGACGAGTACAAGGACTATAAACGATTGATATTCTCACAGCTCAGGGAAAGAGGCATCGGCGTGCAGTGCCACTATATCCCCGTTACACATCATCCCTTTTATCGCTCAAGGGGTTATACTGCCCACTGTCCTAACACAGATGATTTTTACAGCAGGCAAATAAGCATACCCATCTTTCCGGGCATGACAGATGACAATACACACTTGGTACGCGACAAACTGATTGAGGCGTTTAATGGCGCAAAATAACGGCAAAACGGTGGCCTTTATTCCAGTACGCCTTACCTCGACACGGCTGCCGGAGAAACATCTAAAGATGATTGGCCCGAAATCTGTTATTTCATGGGTCATCCATCAGCTTAAAGGCGCGAGGGAGATTGATGAGATTGTTATATGCGCTCCAAACGAGCCGGAGACAGAAAAACTCCGCCCTACTGCCAGGGCTGAAGGCGTAAAACTCTATGTCTATGACGGCGGCGCTGACGATGTCGTTGGACGGCTTACGAAGGCCGCCGAGGTTTATATGGCTGATATATGCGTACTCGCAAGCGGCGACTGCCCACTGCTCTGCTCAACAACGATAGACTCAATGGCCAGACTCCTCAAAGAAAACCCCTTGGCCGGGCACGCCGCCTTCACGCCGGTTAACAACAACCTGCCCATTCACGAAGGCATTGTAATATCGCGCCGGTGGCTGTGGCAGAGGGCAGAGTTATACTCGGACACGCCCGCCCTTCGTGAACACCATTTCCCCGCGTTTCTAAGAGGCGTATATCCTGAGAAATTCTCAGACATAAAGACGGTTTCATTCAGGGACGACGATTGTTTTTACAGCCTTAGGCACAGGATTTCGGTGGATACCCCTGCTGATTTGATGTTTATGAATGCCGTATATGAGCAGCTCACTAAGGCGTCTCTGGATTTCACACTTGTAAACGCGATAAATCTCCTGACGGTCAATACGGCCGTCGGCAAGATAAATGGCCGCGTATACCAGAAGGCGTTTAACGAGGCGTCCTATCGCGTATTATTTATCTCTGACCCGGACGGTGGCAGTTGTGCTGTTATACATTCTCTTAAAGTGGCCGGAGACTTAGTGCATTACCACGGCATAGGGTCCGGATTTTTGGTTTTCAATGAAGGGACTGCGTCAATTGTCAGCGAACGCGGCTATAAGGCAATCATAGGGACGAGGCACGATATATTAAAGTATGGAATTAACTATTCGGCGTTAGTATTTGATAATAATAAATATTATACCATACGAATCCCGAATAAAGATGGTGCGGGGGCAGATGCCGGGGCAGAAAATTATTACCAGTTGGATATAGACATCGGCGCGGGTGCTGAGGCCATTGCGGCTGATATAGCGAAACATATAAAGAGATGAAAAACTACCCGAAAATATCCGTAATAACCCCGTCACTGAATAAGTGCGGGTATCTTGGGCAGGCGATAGAAAGTGTAATGGGGCAGGACTATCCAAATTTTGAGCATATCGTCGCAGATGGAGGCTCCACAGATGGGACGATTGAATTATTGAAAACATATCCACACGTAAAATGGATTTCAGCTCCCGATAATGGGCAGTCTGACGCCATGAACAAGGGATTTATGATGTCTGACGGTGAGATTATTACATACTTAAACGCCGATGATTACTTTGAGCCAAGGGCTTTTAACGCTGTAATAAGATATTTTCAGGAGGGGGAAAAATTTGTCATGGGCCGCGTAAGGGTGATAAACGACGACGGCAGCTCATGGATAAATGACCCTTCGGTGGTGTTTTCCGAGATGATTCAGTGGTGGAGGCCGGCCATTTTTTGCTTTAATCCAACGGGATATTTTTATCTCAGAGAGGTGCAGGAGACTATCGGGCCTTTCGATGTTGAAAACCACTATACGATGGATTACGATTTCCTCCTGAAAAGCTCTCTGAGATACCGGCTTAAAAAAATAGACGCTGTCCTCGGAGCCTACCGCCACATCAGAGACACAAAATCCAGAGACTACCCGCTTAGTGACAACTGGAGAAATCCGTTTATATTCTCAAAGAAATACTGGAGATACCTGCCGGTACCTGAAATTCCATATGTTGCCGCCATGTATTATTATATTATATACGTTAAGGAGAACAGGAACCTGCGCGATTTGGGCAGGGCCATAGACGGCATAAAACACAGGCTCATCAGAAAATCTCAGGACGCGCTGGTATTGCTCAAGCTCTGGAGGGCGGGGCGGGTTGCCATATTTGGCGCATCAAAAACAGGTGGGGAGTTCTTACAAGTGTGCCGCCGGATGGGTATAAAGGTAGAATATTTTATAGACAATAACCCGGCGCTGCAGGGTAAACAGTTCATGGGAGTGCCCGTGTATTTTCCATCCCATTTGCTTGAAGATGGCCGCGGCGGCGGCAAAAACACCGCCGTATTAATCGCATCCCAGGGCAGAAGGGATGAGATGCGCCGTCTCCTTAAGGAGTTGAATTTTACCGGAGAGATAATATGAATAAGAACCTGTCAATTGACCCTGAACTTTGGAAAAAAGACAGATACCTGTCCTCCCTTATATGTGGCCACAACCGGGTCGAACTCCTCTCTGTGGACATTTTCGATACACTTATACTGAGGACATGCCTCAATCCAGGGGATGTTTTTTATGAAACCGGAAGGCGGGCAATAGAGCGTGGCCTGCTCAGGACAGGCATGAACCCAAAAGAGTTTCAATACATAAGGCAGCAGTTTGGCCATAGGATATTTCAGGAAAAAAGGGCGGAAATCCCGCCATCAGAGGAGACAATAGAGGGGATATACGAGAGTATGCCGCGCGACGTGGGCAGCATGGACGAGATCCTTAACATTGAAATAGAGGTGGAGGAAGACTTCTCTTGCGTCAATCCAGCCATAATGTCCCTGATAAAATATTTTAAGGACAGGGGTGCCAAAGTAGCCCTGCTTACCGATATGTACCTGAAGAGGGAACACATTGAGGGGATTTTACGCCGTGGCGGATTTCCTTTGGAATGGATAAATCTCTTGCTGGTGTCTAATGAGGCAGGGGCAAATAAAGGCTCAGGTGCCTTGTTTGATGTAATGATTGCCCACTTCCCTCACATACAAAAGGACGCGGTTGTCCACATTGGCGACAATCCACGCTCTGACGGCGCGGGGGCGGAGCGCGCCGGCATCAGGCACATCATATACGGGTATGACAAACACCTTGATATGGTTTTCAACTGGGAAGGCGTACGCTACGGGGAGGTGTTGCCTGAAATCTCACAGCTCAGAAAACTTGCCACACGATTAAACGCGGGCGATAACATGGACTACACGCCGTGGTTTAACATCGGGGCGGCGGTATTAGGCCCGTTTTTCAGCGCGTTTGCCGAATGGGTAGTGGATATTTGCGTTAAGGAAGACAGGCACAGGGTTTTTCCAATCATGCGTGGGGGCACATTGCTTGCGCGGATGATTGAAGAGGCGGCACGCCAGAGGGATTTTATATTAACCGCCACGCCCCTCTATGTATCAAGGCAGACGACCGCCTTTGCCGCCATTGAGGATTTCAACGAATGGGAGGCCGAGTTTCTCTTCATAAGGAGAAATATAACAATACGGAGACTTTTTGGGCTTCTTGAGCTTCCCCATGGGTTAAAGGAATTTTCAGAATTCGGCGATACGCTTACTCAGGATACCGGTAGTGGCGCCTCGTGCTGGTCACTGAAACGAAAGCTCTTAGACTATCTGACGCGCCACGATATACAAGGAAAAATAACGGCGCTGGCCAAAAGGCACAGAGAAATCCTCATAGCTTACCTTAGACAAACATGCGGGGAGCTTGACGGGGTTGTAACCGTGGATTTCGGGTTTCAGGGCACGATACAAAACAATATCCACTACGCCTTAAAACATGAGGGTATTGACGCGGCTATGACCCACCTCGTTGCCCTCGGTGAAGAGAATCTCAGGCAGTTGATATTCAACGGCATAGACATCAGGGGTTTTGCGGGAAGCGGCGGGGAAAACCTCGATATGATCAGAAAGATAAACAGGTCTCCAGCCGTCCTCGAAGACCTTATCATAGAGGGAATCGGTACGACTACCGGTTATAAAGAAGGGGCAGATGGGCAAATTGCCGCCGTACTTGAAAAAAACCTTATACCTGAAGATGAGATAGAAAAAAAGCGCTCCTGCGTAAAGGGTATCTTAGAGTTTCAGGCAATGTGGGCGCATATCAGGAGATTGAGGCCCGCCCTGGCCGCCGGTATGATGGCTACCCGCAGGAGACAATTCATTGCCCTCGTGCATCGCCTTGTTGATATGCCCGTATTACCTGAGGCACAACTGTTAAGCACGCTCCACCACGAGGACAACTACGGCTCCAACAGCGCCGCCCAAATATGTAAGGACTCAGACAATAAACTCCTTGACGCCCTTGGGCCGGAGAAATTCATGGATAAAACCCGCTATGGCTTCAGCCATGGACAGGTCATTTGGCCCCAGGGTGTGGTCTCACTTAAATTTCCAACCTATATATTTAAGAGGTATTGCGCTATGAATAATTCCATGAACTATTTTACAATGATGAACGACATGGCCGGTCTCATGCTTGACGAAGGCATAGGGGAGTGTATGGTATATGGCGCTGGTGAGATAGGGCTTGTCTTCCTTCAGGCGGCTTCTCTTAACGCCCTGAAGGTAATAAACATCATTGACGCAAACAACAACCTATGGGGTGAGCGCATCAACGGCATTGAGGTCGTGTCTCTTTCAGAGGCCATGAAAGGACAGGTACACAACTACGCGGTGGCCTCCCATATATTTGCTATTGAGATAGTCAAAACTATTGAGGCGGCTTATGACAACACAGAGATTAAACCGCGCGTTTATTCCGCGCCGTGGTATTTTTAAACAATGAGAATATTTCAGGAGGTTTTTTTATGGCTGAAAACGAATTTGATATAGTTTGCTCTTCACATCTGACATGGGATTTACACCTGTTTCAAAGGCCTCAGCAGATTATGTCGCGGCTTTCCAAAGACCATAAGGTGCTCTACATAATACCCATTTCACTACAGGGGTTGTGGCGGTTTAAACATATGAGGGAAAAAAAGTTCCGCTATTTGAAGATAAATAAAAACCTCACTTATTACCGCCCCGTCGTGCTGCCATTCGGTGAGCAATTCCCGTTTATCAAGCAAATAAACGAAAGGATAGTCATCAATCGAATTAAGAGTTTTATGAGGAGAAAGAGGTTTAGTAAGAACCTCCTTTTGTGGTTATATACGCCGATGGCCTATTATCTGCCCGGACAGCTTGGCGAAAAGGCGGTAGTCTATGACTGTATGGACGATTTCTCATCATTTTTGTATGCCCCTAAAGCGGTTGTCGAAAAGGAACGGTATATAACAAAGGCCGCCGATGTGTTTTTTGCCGGAGGGGATACGCTTCTGAAAAACAAGGGCACAGGGCATCCAAACGCGACGGCTTTTTCATGCGGTGTTGACGCTGAGCACTTCTCCAAGGCCGCCCATCGGATAAATCCCCCGCCCACTGACATCTCTGGAATCAGGGGTAAAATTCTCGGATATTTTGGGGCGGTTGACGAGAGAATAGATTACGATTTGCTTGAGTTTATTGCCAAACACAACAAACAATGGCAGATTGTCATCATAGGGCCGATAGTGAAAATAAAGAGGCCGACGATTTTCGACACAATAGAAAACATCCACTATCTTGATTTCAAATTATATAATGAACTGCCGGTGTATGCCTCATTTTTCGACGTCTGTCTCATACCCTTCAAAATGAACGACCCTGTCACACAGCACCTTAATCCTACGAAGACCCTTGAGTATCTGGCCATGGGAAGGCCCATTGTCAGTACGGCCTTGCCGGACATAGTTAAGAATTTTACCGGCATGGTCTCTATCGCCAGCTCATACGAGGAGTTCGCTAAGTGTGTACAGCAACGCCTTGATGGCGCCGACAAAGGGATGATTGACAAGGGGCTTTCCCTTGTGAAGACAAAATCGTGGGACGCGATGGTTGAAGGGATGCTTGATATAATCAGAAGGGGGAATTATTTTTCAAAGTAAATTGGCGGCATATTGCTTTTACCAGTGTGACGCAATGAACGCGGCCTTTACTTTATTGCCCAAAATAGGATATTCTCTAACTGGTTGGCTGTTGCGAGTGAAAATCATGGTAGATTATTGGAGATATAGACCATGGAGTATCATTAGGAGGTGGTAGCGGCTTAAAGAGGTGGGGCATCAGGCTGTTCTTGTGACAGGACGATAATTAAGAAGGAGACTTAATTTCTCAGCGTGGAGGGATGGTCTCAAAAGAACTCAGGAAGGGTTATTATGAAAGGAGGGTTATTATGAAGAGAAGTTTGGTTTATGTACTGGCCCTGGCTGTCATGCTGACGGCTATAGGTCTCTGGGGAATCAATAGCGGCTCAAGGCCTGCCGATGCGGCCGATACCGTTACTTATTGGCTGCCCTATCTAACAACCGATTCGTCTGCCCCGGTATATTGTATCCTGTCAAACATGGGTACTCAAAGTGGTGGCTCAGGAAGCAGTATTGACGATAACATAACTACCATGCGATTTACCGTTATGTCAAACGCGGCGGGAAATCCCAGCGGCAATTCAAGCCCCGCATTTGGAACTGCCGCACGAGTACCTTTTGGTAAATCAAGACTTCTGACATTTTCCGGACAGCAGATTACTGCGGATGGAATGCAGGTAATTGACCTCACCAACGATACCGGCACCGGCACATTGTCATCCTACGGCGGCAGGCTTGACTTGATTTCGGCAAACACGGGAGGCGCCAGCAACCTTTCTTTACCTGGACTGCATGCATTTGCCACCGCCCGTTCCGCATTTAACTGCTCAACTATTGGCATGTCATGTTTTCAAGGTACCACTACGCCGAAACGTAGCCTTGTCGGCTACACCTGTTCTGATTCAGGCCTGTTTAATAACATTGGATCAGTTGGTGGTGTGTACTCATACTAGCATAAGTGTCCGGTAAAAATAGAGTTATTATGAAAGGAGGATTATTATGAAGAGAAGCTTAGTTTATGTGCTGGCCTTAGCCGCTATGCTGACGGCTTTCGGTCTATGGGGAGTGAATAGCGGCTCAAGGAGCGCTGGCGCAGCCGACACCGTGTCCTACTGGCTGCCCTATTTGACAACCGATACGACAAGCCCGGTGTATTGTATCCTGTCAAACATGGGTACTCAAAGTGGTGGCTCAGGAAGCAGTATTGACGACAATATAACTACCATGCAATTTACCGTTATGGCAAACGCGGCAGGAAATCCCAGCGGCAATGTAAGCCCTTATGTAAATTTAAACGCTATCAAGGTAAATTATGGTAAATCAACTTTACTGTCATTTGTCGGGCGGTTCATTATGGCGGATGGATTGTCGGCAATACAACTTACCAATGATACCGGCACCGGCTCATTGTCAACCTACGGTGGCAGGCTTGACCTGATTTCGTCAACCACTGGAGGTACCGGCAACCTTTCTTTACCTCAATGGGGTAGTGTTGCCACTGTTCGTTCCGCATTTAACTGCTCAACTATTGGCCTGGCATGTTTTCAGGGTACCACTTCACCGAAACGTAATCTTGTCGGCTACTCCTGTTCTGATTCAGGCCTGTTTAATTACTTTGGAGCTACCGGTGGTGTATACACATACTAGTCGGCCAACATAGCGCAGGCTGTGATTGTGTTATAACGCGATGCCCTTACCTTAAGGCGATGGTCAGGGCGTCGTAGCCTCCAATGGTTGCCGCATGGGGGTTGCCGCGTGGGGGTTGCCGCGAGAATGATGTTAAAAAAGGCACAGATACTTAATTTCACAAAACTCTATCGCTTCGGCCAGCCGTTTAAGACAGATGCGGTAGTGCGTCTTGTTGACGACGGCGGCTTTGAGCCGATAGAAGCCCCACTTATAACCATCGAAGGCATGGCGGTTGCCTTGTGCAAAGGTGGCATTGCCATGACTATCTCTCTGTCTCCTGAGGACAGGGTCTACGGACTTGGTGAGACCGTCGGCGCCCTCAACAAAAGGGGAAAGAAATACCGTCTCTACACAACCGACGACCCTGTCCACACACCCGACAAAGAGAATTTATACGGCAGCCACCCATTTGTATTAGTCGGCTCTGCCTTAACAAATCCATTCGGTTTTTTTATAGACTATCCATCGGAGATTTGCCTTGACGTAGGTTTCACAAACCACAACGTAATGGAAGTGGTGATACCGTCCATGAACTTCGACATATATTTTATCCGGGCAGAGGGGCGTACGCTGACGTTTATGGAGATTGTGAAGGAATTTTTACTGCTTACAGGGGCACCCTACTGCCCCCCCAAATGGGCGTTTGGTTATCAGCAGTCGAGGTGGAGCTACCCCGACGCGAAGTCTATCGCAGAGACGGCCACCCGTTTCAGGGAAGAGGGCATCCCCTGTGACGCCATTTACATGGACATAGACTATATGGACAATTTTAAAGTCTTTACTGTTGATGAGGAGAAATTCCCGGACTTCGCGACATTCACCGGCAAGCTGAAAAGTGACGGCTTCAGGGTAATCCCTATCATTGACCCCGGCGTTAAGATTGAAGATGGCTACGGCGTCTATGAAGAGGGTCGGCGGCGGGGGCTGTTTTGCCAGACAAGGGACGGGAGTTTTTTCAAGGCGGCCGTATGGCCCGGCCTTACGCACCTCCCGGATTTCCTGATGCCTGAGACGAGGCGCTGGTGGGGCGGGCTGTGCAAGAAATTCCTTGATATGGGAGTAGAGGGTTTCTGGCTCGACATGAACGAACCCTCAATATTTTATACGCCTGAGGCGATGCAGGAGGTGTTTAATCTTGTTGATGAGATAAAGAAAAACCCTGACATCCCCAAAAGACGCCTCCAGGACATGCTCAACGGCCTTTCAAATAATCGCGGCTACTTCCGGGAGTTTTACCACAGAACCCACTCCGGTGGCCGCATAAGCAACGAAGAGATTCATAACCTCTACGGCACGCTTATGACACAGGGCGTTGCGGACGGTTTTATTACGAACATGCCGGGGCAGCGCTACTTCCTGCTCACAAGGAGCAGCTACGTCGGCCTCCACCGCTATGCGGCAATCTGGACAGGCGACAATATGAGCTGGTGGGAGCACATGATAGCACATATCAGAATGCTCATGTCGCTGAACATGGCGGGGGTGTTTTATACAGGGGCGGACATCGGCGGCTTTGGCTCTGATGTGTCGCCTGAGCTTCAGATCAGATGGATGCAGCTTGGGGTGTTTTCCCCCCTGTTTCGCAATCACTCGGCCATGGGCACAAGGCGGCGTGAGCCGTGGGCGTTTGATGGGCAGGCGCTTGACATCATGCGCGATACAATAAAGCTCCGCTATGCCCTTATCCCCTACGCGTACTCGGAGTTTATGAGGTCGGTACGGGAGTTGTCGCCGTTTATCAGGCCGCTGATGTTCGATTTTGACTGCCGGTTTGACGTGGAGGACCAGTTCATGTATGGCGGCTCGGTTATGGCCGCCCCTGTGATATTACCCAATGCCACGGGCAGATATGTCCTGCTGCCCGCGGTGAGCTGGCTATACTGCCGCGCGTCAGGCCATAGCGCATGGACGGTGTCGGTTATTCCCCCCGGCGTCCACTACATAGATTGCCCGTTAGATAGCACACCTTTTTTTATAAAGGAAAACTCAATACTAACACTGTCTGAGCCGGTTAACTACATCGGGGAAAGGGAGATTGATGTCCTTAGAGTGGCCGCGTTTGTGACAGAAACGGCCTCCTTTACATACTATGAAGACGACGGGCTGACTGACGGCTACAAAAAAGGCGTCTATTGTACGATTCAAATAGATATCGCTAGCGCTGAGGGTCAATACGATATTTCAATAAAGGCTGAAGGCGCCATGGCAACAAAGATAACACGCATAGACTTTGAAATCTACGACAGAAACGCTGCCCTATGGCGCTGCAGCCGCCATCTGTATAATTAAGGCAAACGCATTTAAAAAATAAAGCAGAAGATACCTATGCAATCATTCCGGCTTGTCCCTTTCCGTCATTCCGGACAACAGACTGTGTCACAATAGTAAAGCAGCCCCCCCCCTTTTTTTTT
>NZ_JBJUSG010000041.1:0-26326 GCF_046044395.1 Candidatus Magnetominusculus dajiuhuensis
TAGGGATGCCCTCGCAGGGAAATCAACGGGTGTAGTTATTTAGACGCTTACACTTTAACTACAGAAGTCGTCCTTCTCTCGTATGCTACGTCAAAAGGGTGTGGTACGCCGGTTGAACCCTCGTACATTTCCCATGCTCTATCTTTTGGGTTTCTCTGTGTGTAGCCTATCTTCAGATAGTCCGGCATCGCCTTATTCGTTAGGATATAGATGTATCCGGCACTTTCGTCGCCGCAACGGCAAGTATCGGTGTATTTAATAGTTATTTTGCAGTTCGGGCATTGCCGCCAGACTGTGGGCGGTGCGGGGGATGGCAGTGTTGATAATGGAGGCTTTGCTTGACACGCCGGTTGCCGTACTATTGCCGGTTGTGATACTGGCTTTGGTTGTGGAATATTAGTGTTAGTTGGTGGCGGTGTTTTTAACCAGGCTTTTAATTTCCCATACAACAAAGGAATGACTATAAAAACAATTGTGCCGATTATTAAGTTTATAAGGTCGTCATCTCCTTTAGTCCTACCACTTGCCTCAAGCATAGTTGGTGTCATCATTAAAATTAACATTATCAATACACACTTCATGCCCGACATTATAGTCTATTATTTTTTTCTTGACAAGCCCAGCTTGACTGTGATTTAGTAGCCGTAGTTTACTTGGGGGTTGCCCACTGACCTTAATAGTGGTTTTATAGCTTTAAATGGTTTTTTTATCGCCCGACTGTTCACTAACCGTGAGGCGTGGCTGCTCCGAAGGCAGGCTGACAGTCGGGTCGGGTATGTTTATGAGGCTTTTCTTTTAGTCTCGCTTAATTTAAAAGTCTTTCGTGTCAGACAATCGTCAACTATCAAGCCTATCTCTTCTCTGTCGGGCTTTTTGTCAACGTCGTGTCGCAGTTCGGCTAACTCTTTCTTAAACTCTGCCATGCTCTCAGTCAAACCCTTTACCGATTTGTTCATAGAAATAAGGATTGTGTCTCTCTCTTCGTTAGTTAATTCTCCCATACCTGCCTCCTTTAACGTGGTGTCTTTACCCTATCACATTAAAAAAATCTTGTCAATGGCCTTGACACCAGCTTTGCGCCTGTGCTATCTCAACCTTGTCAGCAATACCAATAACCCTACAGGCTGCCGCGATTAGGTCAAGTCATTTTTTTCTTGATAAGCCCCGCTCGTCTGTGAGCGGCCTTCGCCGACGCGCATGCCCGCTAAACTAACACTTACTACTAATAGACTACGTCGTGGGTGCCTATATTCAGGAGATATACGGTGTCATCTGATAGTTTAAATGTGATTCGGATGTCATGCGTTAATGAGCAGGCGTATCTATCCTTGAGATTTCCTGATAATTTGTGCGATTTAAGTGAAGGGTCAAAGGGGTTATTGAGAATTTTGTTAGCGAATTCAAGATATGCCTTTTTAAGTGCCGGGTCTTTTTTAAAATATTTGTTCGCTTTTTTTATGAAAGGTTTATCGGTTTTAATCGTCATCATCATCCGCGAAGTTAACAATAGCGTCCACAAGGTCATCAGCGGTATTAAATGTCAAATATTCGCCTCTTTCTACTCTTTCTGCAGCGGCAAGCGTTTCCTCAACAAATATTTTATGCCGGCGTTCTCTGTCTGCCTGATAAGCTATAAAAGCGACTACCGCGGCGATAGTCTCAGGCGACAGGTCTTTCAGCATTTCGTTGATATGCTCAATATCAGGGTTTGTAACGGCAGTCGCGAGGGCTGTTTCTGTAATCGTTTCACTCATATATTGTCCTCCATGAATTTACTATATCACAGCAAAAAAAATTACGCAACGGTACGCTCTTTTAAATCTGATGACAACGAAATGAGGATTCCCGCTTTTGCGGGAATCCTGCTGGTGGGATGAGGAAGAGGACTTAGGCGCAGCGGCTTGTGCTTGCCGCCCTTGCCCCTCTGACTTCTACGGCCTTTGTGCCCAGGGCGTCTTTTAGCCTCTGTATGACATCATCTGTAAATCCCTTTTCAAGCCACTGCGTTAACCTTAAATCCCTGTAGACCTTCATCGTCTTTGACGTATAGTTCATCCTGTCTATCAGGACGTAATCTGTATATGGCCCAATCTTTGCCGCAAGCTCCTCTGGTTCCATAGGAAGCACAGGGCCTATAAAAACATATGTCTTAATTCCTTTTTCGCGCAGTGCCCTCAGCGTCCTGATACGAACGGCAATCGGGGCAGTCCTCGGCTCAAACGCCCGTCTTATCCTGTCATTTTCTGTGGTTATGCTTATCCCCACCTCGACGTCATCAAAGCGGCTTAAAAGGTCAATATCGCGCAGGATGAGCGGCGACTTCGTCAATATTTCAACCGGATACTGATACTCAAGCAGGGCCTCAAGGCACTGTCTTGTTACCTTGTAACGAGCCTCAACCGGCTGGTACGGGTCTGTGACAGAACTTACAATGACACTGCCACGTTTGGCACTCTGGAGCTGCTTTCTCAGCACTGCCGCGGCATTGGTCTTTATGTCCACAAAAGAACCCCAGTCCTCGCCGTGGCCGGTGTATTTCTTCATAAACATCGCATAGCAATACAGGCACCCGTGCATACACCCCATGTACGGGTTTACACAGTAGTCAAGCCCATCAATACCACTTTTCGTTAGAATAGATTTTGACGTTATTTTTTCGATACATACTGCCATAATCGTGAAACCTCCTATTTTAGATTATATTGATTTTTCTTTAATCCTGATTTCGACACGTCTGTTCTGTGCCATATGCTGCGGACTGTCGTTTGGCACTATCGGACGGCTGTCACCATTGCCTCTAACTGAAAACCCCGAAGGGTCAACACCCTTTACATTTATAAGATACTGCAATACACTCATTGCCCTCGCGGATGAGAGTTCCCAGTTTGATGGAAAGAGCGGCGAATGTATTGGTGAGTTGTCCGTATGGCCGTCTATCTCTACGGCGTATGAAGGATGGCGCTTTATGAGCTGTGCAACCTTATCTAATACGGGTGTGGTATTTTTTAAAATCACGGCACTACCCGGTACAAATGATACCTTCTCCCTCATCGTTATGACAATGCCTTCACCTGCACGGGCAACGGTGACATCGTTTTCGAGCTTTTGTGCCCTGATAACCGCGTCAAGCTCAGGGGCAGAATCCCCGGCCGCCATCTTTACGTCGTCTGCCACCGGTTGGTTGGCAACCTCCGGTGCGCTGGTGGCTTTGATGGCCGTTTCCCCGTTGATGCTCTGTGGCTCTGGCACCACATCTACCGCTGAGGCCGTCATCTCTGGCGCGCTTTTTGTCATTTCAGCCGTAGTAAGATTGTCCGGTGCCACAGCGCCTGCCATCACTATGCTGACGTCCGGTGCACTGGTGGCTTTGGGTGTCTGTTCCTTGTCAATAATCTGGCACTCTGCCACGGGTTGCTGCTGCCGGGCCTTTTCGGCCAATTTCTCATGCCTTTTCGATATAACAAAAAACATCAGAAAGCACACCAGAAGCAGAGACATCAAATCGGTCATCGTAATGAGCCACAGATTGTCCTCACCTTCGGCGGCGAACTGCTCGACTATTTTCTTATAGGAATCGTTCATTATCTTATGCTGCCGCCTGCCGGTACTGTCTTATAATTACGTCCTGAAAATGCCTTGTGAGACATGGTTAACAAGGACGCGTCACTGGTTTGCTCATATCCTGTGAGGCGCTCTTCAATCTTCAGCGGGTGTTCCATATTGGATATGGCCGAAATGCCTTCAATTGCGATTATCATCAGTGAGCCTGATCTGATGGAGCCTTCCTTGAGTTTGGCGCAAAGCGGAAGGGCTGCAAGATTGGCCAGCACCACGCCATAAAACGTTGACATCAGGGCTACCGCCATAAGAGGAGCAAGTGTTTCTACGGAACTAAAATCCTTAAACATCTTTATCAGGCTTACAACCGTCCCCGCAAGGCCAAGCGACGGCATCAGACGGGCAAGCGTTTTCAATACGTTTTGGCTGAAACTCTGGTTTATTATCCGGGAGGCCATCTCTCTTTCCATTATCTCCCTGATAGTTTTTTCATTATAGTTGTTAACAATGAGATTAGCGCCGAACTTCAGGAAATCATCTCCGATCTCATCAAGGCCCCTCTCAAGCGCCCTGATTCCAGAGTTCCTGTTTATTCGCGCAATATGGAGTATCTCCTCTATGAGGGATTCCTTTGTGGTGTGGTCTTTAAAAGATTTAACGATGTCTTTAAGCGTCTTGTTTAGCCTCTCAAGAGGAAATCCTAACAGCATTCCAATAATTGTTCCACCAACGACGATAATCAACGCGTCGGCGTTGAAAAGGACGCTGAACTCCATCCCCCTGAATACAGAAAAGACCACCAGCGCAACCACGATACCAACCACAAACACCACTGTCAAATTTTTAACTCTCATATTCCAGTACCTCCAATGCCTCTTTATGAATTTGATGTTATGTTGCAATTACTATGCCAGCACACGGTTGGCAATGATTGTGGTGACGAGGGTTGAAAATACGCTGATTTTAGGGATTGAACACAGGAAGCGGCGTCAAAAAAACGGCATATTTTTCCGTATAGGAAAATGTTGCCCAATACCCCATAAGTATGCACAACGGTTTGGGCTGCGTACGACATTGGCTGCGTATGTCTTGACAAAGGCCGAACAAATTTGATAACGTGCAACATGCGTTTGTTCGAAGATGGGGTTGTTTCATTAAGAATGGTAATTCTGTACCTGGGTTTCGTACTGACTTTTATCGGTTTTTACTTTATTTGGGATAAATATTGTAGTAAGAATACTCGCGTTAAAAGATTTGCGAATAAAACTTATGATTTCGTCGAAAAAGATGGCTTTCTGTTTCTATTATTATTCATTGTATTGTCATTATGCTGGTTTTTCATTGTCTTGTTTCAAAATCCTTATATGGAGGTATATAATTACGGCGATGCAAACTTTTTTGTTCAGGTAACTAGTAATGTCGCAAGGGGAATAGGGCCGGAAATATCATGGGCTATGCCGCCGTATGGTACGAATTATGCCTCAATCTTTCTTATGAGATTGTACATTACCCCACTACTGTTACTCTCTCCGCTTTATGCAATCTACCCATATCCCCCTATGCATATTTATGACATCTTAATCGTAGTTTATATTATTGGATGTCCCGGTGTTTATATTTATGTGAGAAAAACAGGAGGCTCAAAAGCTATTGCCCTTATGGGCGCAATAGGTTATATGATATTACCCCACACACAAGTATCCTTGTTCAATAAAGGCTATTTTGATTTAGTTGGTCTTGCTATATTACCATACATATTTTTAACGATAATAGACAGACGTTGGGGCTGGTTTTATTTTTTAAGCGTAGTCTTTGCCCTTATAAATACACCTGAATCCTATTATATAATGTTTGTAGGGATAATTATTTTTTTTCTTCTTAAGGAGAGAAAGGCTGGGCTGGTAGCTTTCTTAACAGGTTTGCTTATAGCAAAATGGGGAGTGATAGTTGCACGATATGCTACCTGTGTTGGATTTATTGATGATGGAAGTTCGGCCACTATATCATCGGGCACTATGCAGTTTATTTTAGGATATTCTTCGTTGGGAGATTATCTGCTGTCCTTTGTTAAGAATGGTTTGGTTTTTTACGTTGAGTATATGTTGCTTTTATTAGTTATCCTATGTTTTATTCCAATAATTTCATTGCGAAAAAATAAAGAATGGAATATTGAGGTAATCATACTCCTGCTGATGTCATTGGTTGGTATAGCTCTAAATCTGATACGCTTCTACAATTGGGGCTCCCACAGGAACTATCTTGTATTTGTGCCGATTTATATGGCGTCGTTAAAGGCCCTGACAGATATAAGAAAATCAGAACCCTCTTATTTATCAAAAAATATAGCAATTGTATTTTTCATAAGCGTGTTCACGTTCAGTTTCTTTGGCCCAACAATGTATCCATGGCAGGTAAGCCATAAGTTCTTTGGTTATCATCAGGAGATTGGTTCAGAGTCTCTTAATTTAGAACATCTGGTAACCAAAACAGGGCGGACGTGGCTTTTAAATGATGTAGTCAGCAATATCAATTTGTATGTGCCTCAAAATGCCTCCATAGCTTTTTCTGTAGCCGATATGTTTGAGACATTTATGGCAAACCGTCAGCATACATGGAGCATAGGTGCTCATCCCGAAGGTGTCGGGTATTTTGTTATAACCGAGGGAACAAAGAGCCGGTATTTGCTTGACCCTGCGCTTTACACCAAATTTGGGGCTTTTTATCGGAACTATAGGAGTTCGATTGAGGCACATAAAGGTGATTTTACACTTCTCTATAAAGACGATGTAATAACAATTATTAAAAACAATAACGCAAAACCCATCACAAGAAATGGTAAATACCTTGGATGGGATATCTTATGGAAAGCAATTCTCAGGAAAGGATGCGATTAAACAAGCCCCCCGCCTTAGGTATATTCTTATCTCCGGTGGTCGCCAATCCCGGAAACTATTTTTCTTCTTCCAATGTCACATTATCAGAGACAGGTACGGGTTTTGTCGCAACGGCGGGTTTAGTGGCCGATTCATTGCTAACAGGGGTTTTATCCGACCGGAGCGTACCGCTTTTTTTCCTCTTTTCTTTGTATTCATTATACTTAGGCGACTTAATTAACGTGGAGCCTGGCCTGACTCCGGGATTGGCTACCTTTGCGCCAATATCTGACGTAATCGCCGACATCGCTATAGCCGCAACGGCCACGATTGAAAAAAAGATAAAAAATACCCCGTGAAGCTGTCTTTTCAGCCACATCTTAACCACTCCGAGTGTGGCAATTGCCCCGGCGGCGTATAATGCCCACAGCGTCTTCTGTGCCCATTGCTCATGCTCATAGAGGTAATCCAATGACAGCAATGGCAGCCCGGCCACATACCCCGCGGCATTTTCTCCAGACCGAAACACAAGCCACGTTATGGCTGTTGTGGCCACAAAACCCAACAGGGCCGCCTTCTGTATGTCGCCATTTTTCTTTATCGTCCCATAGTAGTACAAAGCAAAGGCAAACACCGCCCACAACATAGGTATATGATTTACTATCAGATGCACATGCAGCCATATCGCACTTAAATTCATAGCCTTATTCCTCTCTCCTTAAATGTATACACGACGATTTCCAAGACACATCCAGCGCTTGCGTCTTTATGATATACCACACTTGTTAATTTATGATATATGTTAATTTTTTGATATAACATACTCCTCAATTTGCTTATCATTAACATCGTAGAGTTTATAGGACACTTTCTCTGCGGTTACTGTTACGATGATAAAGTGGTATATTTTACTGATTTCAGGGGGATTGTCGTACTTGAAGCAGAAACTGCCCATGCAGCTTTGCGGGTCGTTAAAGGGTGCTCCCGCCCCGCCTGATATAACCTGCAGGACGCCGTTTTTACTCCAGCCCGAATTGACAGTGGAGTCTATTTTCCTGCGGGCATAATAGTGGCTGTGGCCGGAGAAAACTATATCTACGGCATTTTTGTCTATTACCTTCCACATGTCCATAAAGTCGGCGCTCCATGAGCCCATGTATTCTGATTTACCGATATTGTTGTGAACGGCGTTGTCGAAGGCTGGCGTATGATAAAATACGAATTTATGCCGCGGCGTGGTATTATCAAGCTCTCTGCCAAGCATATCACGCTGCCGCGAACTCACCCATCCGTTGTACTGATGATCAGGCATTGGCATATCATATGTATCAAGGATAACGAAAAGCGAACCGTCCCATATAAAAGAAAAGGCCGAATAACCGGAGTTGCCGGGGAGCCTTTGTACGCAGCGGCTATTAATGTTTACGCCTTTGTCTAACCTCTCTTTCTGGAACTCCTGAAAGTCGCCGTCAAGAGAAAAACCATTTGATGAACCACCGTAGATGTCATGATTGCCTTTGACAAAAAGAACGGGGATTTTTGTCGAGAGGCCGCTTGTGATATTATCCCACAGTTTGAGATTGCCAGGTCCACCTGTGGTGGCCGCGTCTCCCATAAATACCGCGAATGATGGGGCGGGCTTATCTCCGTCAACATGAGCCGCCATTGTTTGGACGAGTCTTGTCAAAACGGGGCTTACGCCTGACACATTGTCCCGGCTGTCGCCAAAGACGATAAAAGAAAATGGCCTGCCAACATTGCCTGAACAAACACCGGCCTCCGGGCAACCGGTTGACGCATAGATTCCTGCCAGAAACACAAACGCCGCGATGGCCACCCGGCCCCTGAGCATAACACTAATATTTTCCATACCAAGTCCCTCACAATCGTATAGCCGGAGTACTGCTGCCACCAACGGGGGATAATCCCCCGTCCTGGCGATAGATAAAACAACGGCGGCATTACGGGGTGAAGGGGGGTTACCCCCCTTCGTCTTTAATCCTTAGATATGTCCTAGCGCATACTGGTTGAGGACGCTAACTGCTTTGACGCCTCTAACAATGAACCGAGATAGGCCTTCGCCTCCTCGCTCACCTTCATGCCTTTCTCCTGCATAGACTTAATGTACGCTTCCCACTCTGGATGGCTCCAGACACCCTTAGTGTCTTTCAGGAACTTTACTGTCAGGTCGGTTACGTCAGCCATCTTACTTGCCATACCGCTTACGCCCATCGCGGTTTTGGAATATTTCTGCATAGCCTCTAAAACCGCACCGGCACACGCCTTTGTATCGTCACACATTTCCATGCCGTTTTTCTGCACATCGGAGATGAAGCCGAGCCATGCCTCATGGTCCCATCCACTCTTGTTCTTTTCCACAAACGTACTTGCCATGTTCATAAAACTCTTCATGTTTTTTGTTATCATTCGACCTCCTCTTGATTCTTAACTTTATTCATTTGCTGCCTTCTGAACGTATATATAATATACCCTAATGATAGTAAATGTCAACAATAAAATAGGGTCATATTTCTATGATAAACCCGGCGCCTCCGGCGATGTTTGCCGCCTTAAGTTTCCAGCCCATACTATTTTCTATTATTGTTTTCGACATATACAGGCCGAGGCCTGTACCTTTGTCCGGTTCTTTCGTTGTAAAATACGGCTCGAATATCCTGTCAATTATATCTTCGGGGATACCCCCGCCGTTGTCAGACACGAAGACCTTAATTTTTTCGTCTTCCTTTGTGATACCAATATCTATTCTGCCAGGAGCCGACTGTTTAGTCTCGCCGCACCTTGAGAGTATCGCGTCTCTGGAGTTATTAATAAGATTGAGGATGACTTGTTTGAATTCATTGGGATAGCCCGTGGCGCTTATGTCTTCGTCAATGAAGTCCATGTTAAGCGATATGCCGTTTTTTAGGAAATATGGCGCAAACATCAGAACCATCTCCCCGATGGATTTCTTTACGTCAAATACTATTTTCTCTTTTGATGGCCGTAGGAACCGGCAGAAATCGTCTACAGTTTTAGTCATGAAATCAACGTGGCTTAGAATAGTGTTTTTGGCTTCAATTAAGTAGTCCTTGTTCAGCTCTCCGAACTTGTATGCCTCGTCTATTTCCTGGGCCATTAAGGATATAACGTTCAGGGGCTGCCTCCACTGGTGGGCAATGGCGTTTATCATGCTTCCCACCTCTGCCATCTTCGATTGCTGAATCAACAACTGCTCTTTCTCTATCCCCTTCCTCGTCTGCTCAGATATGCGTTGTTCAAGGTCTGAGTTAAGGGTTCTTAACTCCTGTTCCTGTTCTTTGAGCTTGCGGTTCTGTTCGAGCGTTTTTTCGTATGTGGAGACTAAAAGGTTTAATATCTGGCGCTTTTCCGAGTTAATAGTATATGTCCTGGCGCCCAGACGCAATTCTATTCCAACTCCGGCACCGTCACTCTTTCTTATCCTTGAAGTTGCCAGTAGATAATCAATTCGTGAAAGCAACGACGCATCGGTATATGGTTTTATAATAAAATTATCTGCCCCACACTCAAGGCCATATATTATATCCTCCGGATTCCCCAACTCGGTAAGCAGTATTATGGGAATATGTCTAAGCTCTTCAGTGGCTTTTATTTTCTCACACATCTGGTAACCATTCATAACCGGCATGTTTACGTCGCTGATAATAAGGGATGGGACGATTTCTTCTGCCTTCATGTAACCGTTTAAGCCGTTATCCGCGGTTATTACATCATAATTATGGCCTTTCAGCATACGCCTCAGCAGCACGGCCTGCGTTGTGCTATCTTCAACAACCATGATTTTTACCGTTTCTTTGCCTTTGTTTAGCACTGTCACCTGAGAGGGATTATAACATTTATCCCTCGTATTTTCCTATGGCCAGACAGGCGTTTTGGCCGCCGAAGCCGAAGGAGTTTGAAAGCACCCTCTTGTGATGGCAATCAATGGCCTCATTTGGGACGTAGTTAAGGTTGCACTTTGGGTCGGGGTTTTCGTAGTTAATTGTGGGCAGGATGATGGATTTATTAATCCCTATCGTGCTGAGGACGCATTCGATTGCGCCGGCCGCGGCGATGGTGTGTCCTATCATGGATTTATTTGAGCTTACGGGGATTAAGGCGGCCCGCTGGCCAAAAATCTGTTTTATGGCCTCTGTTTCTGTCTGGTCGTTCATAACAGTCGAGGTGCCATGGGCGTTTATATAATCTATGTCGGCGGCGCTCAACGAGGCGTCTTTGAGGGCTGCGCGCATTGCCAGTATAGCGCCCTCGCCTTTGGGGTGTGGGTCGGTTATGCGATAGGCGTCGGCGCTTGAGCCGTAGCCAAGTAGTTCAGCGAAGATTGGGGCACCGCGTCTTTTGGCGTGTTCAAGCCCTTCGAGGACTACCACACCTGCCCCTTCCGACATCACGAAACCATTTCGTTTTCTGTCAAACGGTCTTGACGCCTTCTGAGGCGCGGTATATTTCTCTGACATCGCCTTTATCAGGACGAAGCCAACGAATCCCATAAAGTTCAGGGCCGATTCACATCCTCCGGCTATCATTATGTCGGCGGCGCCGTCGCGTATTATGAGAGCGGCCTCTCCGATGGCCTGCGCACCGGCTGAACAGGCGCTCGCTATGGAAATATTAGGCCCTTTACAGTCAAATATCCCGCCCATCAGGGCGGTTGCCACGTCGGATTTTCTTCGAAAGAAACTAAAATACGGGTAGCCGCCAGCGTTGCCGAGTGCCGCCATATCCCATGTGGGGGGCTTGTTGCCGCCCTTATAAAACTTGTGGACAAACATCATATCGCTGACTGAGGGGTTTTCCCCGTGAAAACCCAGCGCAACACCCATTCTTTTGGGGGGGATTGAGAGATTGCCGTGCAGGCCTGCCTGTCTTGTGGCCTCGACAGTTGCCTCTATCATAAATTTAATAGGGCGTGTGGTATACTTTTCAATGCGCCTGATGTCTATTTTGCTGTTTGAGGGCAGGGTCTTTTCAAGTATATCCAAAGAGGGTTCTCTTTTAATTTCCCCACCGATACGGCAGGGCATCCCCGTTGTGTCAAACGACTCAATCATGCTGATGCCAGAGGTGCCCTCGCTGGCCTTATCAAAACTCTCATGGGCGTTTTGTCCCAAGGGGGACACCATGCCGTAGCCCGTTATTACAACCCTCGCCGCCATTTGATTATATTATCTTGTGCTCATCTTGTGTCTTTTGGAGCCATTCTTTTATCAGGTCGTCGCCGTTTTTATAAGCCGCCTCCGCCCCGCAGGCCCCGCACACTATGCGCGTGCCGTTTTCGGTTTTCCAGGCCGACTTGCCGCACTCAGTGCAATTTTCGGGCAGGGTGTCCAGTATATCCATAATACTTCCGGCCATTGAACGAATAGTTATCATGGCGGGAAGGGCGTCCATGTCCATGCCTGGCTTAAGGGCCTCCAGGGCGGAGCCTTCCACCGCGGTGTCGAGGCGAATCCGCATCAGATTGACGGCCTTTTCAGTCAACCGCCCGTCGGCGTCAAGGGCGGTGCCTTCACCAAACATTTCTTCTATGTGTTCGATGATGAAGTGGCGTGCCATCTTTATCGCAAAAGTCTGCTCAACCCTGTAGTTTATATCAAGGAAATCGAGGGATTCGGCACCGAGGTCTTTTACGAGCGAGCTGTCGGCCTTTATTGTTGCCACGTCTATTGCCAGTGTCTCTGCCGCTGCCTTTTTTAATTCCTCAATCACTTTGTCGTCGCTGATAAGCGTCTGTCTCATGTGTCTTTTCTCCTTATGTATTGATTAATATTTAAGCATTTCGGTGCAGGGAATTACTAAGCCCCCGGTCAACCACTATGGTCTGTCCCCTGATACCGCGGCTGGATGGGCAGCACAGAAACAACACCACGTCTGCTATCTCCTGCGGTGTAACGAACAGCTCCTCAGGGATTCTGTCAACCCCGTCAATGAACTGGCGAAGGACTTTAAATGAGTCCGTCCTGACAAGTCCGCCTGAGACCGCGTTTACGGTAATCCCACGTTTGAACAGTGTCTCTGACAAATCCCTTACGACTGACTCCATGGCGGCCTTCATGCTTCCAAGCGGGTAGGCCGGGTTATAAAAGCGGCTGCCGAGGCTGGAAATGAATATGATGTGTTTATCGTGCCCCTTTGTACGTTCCAACAGCGGCAGGGCCTCCTGGACACAGAAGATATTGCCGATGTAGTTTGTATCTACCAATAAGCGGAGTTCCCGCTCAAGCAGCCTTTCGATGGGTTTAAAGGGTGCCCTTGCCGCGTTTAAGATAAGCACATCAAGGCCGTCGAGGCTGGTGGCCGCATCTGAAAACAGTTTCTTAACCGACTCCTTCTGTGAGATGTCGCCGGGGACGAGCGCGGCCTTTCGGCCCATTGACTCGATTTCAGCGGCGAGTTTTTTAGCGTGTTCCTCAGAGCGTCCGCCTTGTTTGCTGAAATTAATGGCCACATCAGCGCCGCTTCTGGCAAACGCGGCGGCTATGGCAGCCCCGATACCACGCGAACTTCCCGTAACAAGAACCTTACGCGGGGAGTTGGCAGCCCCGTCCATCATGTCTGTTGTCTGAGTATCTGGCGTATCCATAGTCATTTAGCCCCGACGCTGATTCTAACAAAACATGGCTGGTAGAATCAAGCTGATATTTAATTCGTGTCAAGTCAAAGTAATCCGGTGTAAGCATTTTTGGGGAATATTTTCTCTATCAGGCGCACGGCTTCTCTGACCCCGTCTTCCCTTGATAATTCTTGCCCTATTGAGATTGCCCTTTTAGCCATGGCCGTGTCATTAAGCACATTATTGATTTCCCTTGCCAATTTTTTTGCTGATAGGGTTTTACGCGTCAACGTCACTCCGGCAACACCGAGGCGGCTCAGCTCTGCGCCCCAGAAACGCTGGTCCGCTATATGTGCAACTACCACAGATGGCTTGCCGACAAGCAGACTGGATTGGGTTGTACCGGCACCTCCGTGATGGACAATTGCGCGGCACAATGGAAATACCTTGCTATGTGCCGTACGTACCACCTTAAATATCAGGGGGTCAGTTTCAAAAAGCGACAGGTCACTCCATGAGATTTGGAGGATGGCACGGCAGCCGACGAGTTTTATAGCCGCTGCCACAAGAGAGATAGTTTCCCGTATGTATGGCAGACTATCCGGCATCATACTGCCAAAGGTTATGTATATCGGAGCCGGGCCTGACGCAAGAAATGCCTCAAGGCCCTCGGGCAGCTCTTCAAATTTTGATTCACCGGGCAGATTTAAAAAGCCGCATACCTGATGATGGCCATCCCAATCGGCAGGCCGCTGACAGATACGCCTACTGACAGCAATCAGGTTGAGCTTTTCTGCTGCCCATGTGTCTGCCATCACATCCTTGTCAGGCGATAACCCTTCACGAATGCGCAGGGCATTTACCCGTGGCAAAAATACGCGGTTTAATATCATCCCCGCAATTTTCCATGCCAACGGATAAGACCATCTTCCAATATCTGGAAATCCCGAAGGGCAAACTGCCGGGGATGGGATACAGTTATAAACGGTGCTGACTGTGACCACAGGTACACCGGCCATCTCCGCGGCCACACGAAGGGGAAATACGAGGAAATGCCCTATTACCAGATCCTTTCCAACGCACAGGCGGCGGGCGGCGGTGTACATTTCCTCCATGACTGGATCGAAACCATATTTCAATATCATCCTGAGCTGCTTCAGCGGATTGCCAGCCGAAATAAGTGCCCTCCATACGGCATCAATCTCAACCGGTTCTGCGCTGAGTGGATTGGACACAGTATGAAGAGTAAAACCATAACGCCGCGCAAAACCGCTGTAATCACGGCCTGCGTTATCGGCCACCACCAGGGTAACCTGATGTCCGGCCTGAACCAGACCGGCTGCCAGCGCTATAAATGGCCGAATGTCGCCTTCACTTCCCCAAGTCTGCAGTCCAAGGTTCATAGCCACTAAGATTATAGCATAATTTGAGCTTGCCGACACTGCCCTCCGTATGTTAATATTCAGGTTGGAGCGCCTGTAGCTCAGCAGGATAGAGCAACTGCCTTCTAAGCAGTAGGTTGGGGGTTCGAGTCCCTCCAGGCGTACCATTAATCCCCGTGTCGCCGGGGGCATTTGACATTCTCTGCCGTGAAATATTATAGTCTTCCTGTGGGAACGAGCGTCCGGAAAAGAGTCGTAATGGTTGTCTGGTATGGCCTGCTGACGGGGTTTATTGGCGGACTTGCCGCGTTTTTTTTGATGCTTCCTCTCGGAGTAGTGCTTCATGTGATGGGGATAAAGATGTTTTTGTCCATTTCAAAAGGCGGGATTTTCGCGCTGCGTTATGTGCTTGTCTCCTTGCAGGCAGTTATAGCCGTTGCCGCAACAGGGTATTTCGCCTGGAAGGAATTTTATAAAAAAATTGACTAATATGATATTGTTTGTATATTGTACCTGTTGCGATGTTTAATTGCGTCTATTAAAATATGTCTCTGATGGAGGGGTTGTAGCGATGTATAGAAAGTTTGTTGTATATATTTTTGCGGCGGCGATTGTCCTGTTGTCGGCCTTAACGGGCGCTGAACAGCCGGTAAAACCGCAGCATTCGGGGACAATCCCTACCGACAACGCCATTCGTATTGGCATGGGCAAAAACACCGTAATCGAATTCGAAGACCCTGACTGTCCTTTCAGCAGGAGGCTTTCCGCTTATATGAGTAAAAGGCAGGATGTTACGCGATACGTGTTTTTAACTCCATCAGTGCAAATTCACCCGGACGCTATGGATAAGGCCAGATTTATTCTCTGCTCTAAGAACAGTCCGCAGGCCTTTATAGACGTTATGAACGGCCGGTACGACAAAGAAAAAACACCCGTTTGTAAAGATGAACAAATCGAGAAAACCCTCAAAGAACATAAGGAATTGGGGGTTAAACTTGGTGCCTCGGCCACGCCATATCTAATCATAAACGGTACCTATGTGCTCGGCGCTGATTTTGAGAAGATTGAGGGCATTATCGGCCCGGCCCGGTAGGAGACTTTTTTTAATAAAGCCGCGGGTAGCCAAACTTTGGGCAGCCGAACTTTGGCCGTCAACCCCTTCTGAAGTGGCTGATAATCATCAGCCCTATGCCGCATGTCAGGGCCATGTCTGCCACGTTAAACGCCGGCCAGTGATATTTACCGTAATAGAAGTCGAGGAAATCCACCACTGAGCCTGTCATTATCCTGCCGGTCATGTTGCCCGCGGCCCCGCCCAATATTAGTGACAGCGCGAACATGTCCTTAGTGCCGAATATCAGAAGGCAGGCTATTATTACCAGCACCGCCGCGGACAGTATGATAAACGGCTTGTTTCCCCAGCTTTGAAACAACCCGAAGGCCGAACCCTTGTTTCGCCAGTTCACGATGTTCAGATACGTCGTGGCGGGGATAGAGCCATAGAGGGCGAGTTTTTGCTCTATAAGATATTTCGTAATCTGGTCGGCCACAAAGACAAAAAATGAGATGAGAAAATATAGCTTAGCCGACGGGTTGACGCTCACGTCTGCTCCATTTGCCTTAACACATGGTAACATCTATCGCAAACTTCCGGTTCGTCGGTAAAACTTCCAACGGTGGTGCTGAAATTCCAGCAGCGTCCGCATTTTTCGCCCCCTGCCCTACTGACAACAATAAACAGCTCCGGCAGTGTATCCTCCGTGTGGGACTGCTGCCTGAGTTCGCCGGTCAAGGCGCTCAAAGGCTGGAGCGCGGCCTGTGATACGATTAACAGCGTGGGCAGCTCTGACTCGTAACCCTTTAAAACATCGTACTGCGCTTCACCGGCGAACAGTGCCACATTGGCCTCAAGTGCGTTGCCAATAAATTTCTCCTGCCGCTTTAATTCAAGCGCCTTGTTCACCACTGCCCTGATTTTCATAAATGTGCGTATGCGGTTGTCCAGCTCGTCATCAACAAATTGGGCATCGGCGGCGGGAAACGCGCTTAGAAAAACGCTCTCTTCGTCAACCACTTTATTCAGTTTCAAAGACTGCCAGACCTCCTCGGCGGTAAACGAGAGAATCGGCGACATCAGCCCTGTGATACTTAGAAGTATTTGCTTCATCGTCCACTGCGCGGCCTTCCTTTCTGCCGATTGTTTTGCAGCGGTATAAACCCTGTCTTTTATAATATCCAGATAGAACGAACTCATATCCACTATGCAAAAGTTGTAAAGGATGTGAAAGACCTCGTGAAAATCAAAACGCTGGTACGACGCCGTGACATTATTAATCATGCGGTGCAGACTGCTCATCGCCCATCGGTCAAGCTCCGTAAGTGATGCTCCGGGGTGATAGCCATGCTCAAGTCCGTTGATGTTTCCAAGCAGGAATCGGCATGTGTTGCGAATCTTTCTGTATGCCTCGGTCAGGCGCTGGAGGATTTCCTTTGATATTCTGATGTCGTATTTGTAATCCTCAGAGGCGACCCACAGTCTTAGAATCTCCGCGCCGCTTTGTTTTATAATGTCTTCCGGGGCAATGACGTTGCCCAGGGATTTGGACATTTTTTTTGCCCTGCCGTCAACGACAAAGCCGTGAGTGAGGACAGTTCTAAACGGTGCAGCGCCGCGTGTGGCCATTGATGTAAGCAGCGAGCTTTGAAACCAGCCCCTGTGCTGGTCGCTGCCTTCGAGGTACATATCCGCCGGCCATGTGAGATTAGCTCGTCGCTCAAGCACCGCGGCCTGACTTACGCCCGAATCGAACCACACATCCAGAATGTCAGTCTCTTTAATAAATGTGCCGCCGCCGCATTTTTTACATTTATAACCATCAGGGAGAAGCTCGCCCGGCTCAAGCATAAACCACACGTCAGAGCCATCTTCCCTGAACCGCGCCACAGTCCTATCGAACACGCCATTGTCTATTACCGCCTCGCCACAGTCCTTACATAATAATAGGGCAATCGGCACACCCCATGAGCGCTGCCTTGATATGCACCAGTCGGGACGGTTTTTCACCATGCCATAAATCCTGTCCTTTCCCCAAGAGGGAACCCACTGGACTTTTTCTATCTCCTCAACAGCGCGTTTCTTTAGTTCGCGGTGTTCCATTGAGATAAACCACTGCTCAGTGGCGCGAAATATGACGGGCTTCTTACATCGCCAGCAGTGCGGGTAGGAATGGGTGATTGTATGCTGCTCAATAAGGGCACCGTTATCTCGCAATATTTCAATAATTTCAGCATTTGCATCAAACACGAATTTCCCTGCGAGATTATCTGCCGCGGAGGCGGTAAACTTGCCTCTGTCGTCAACAGGGACATATATATCAAGGCCATATTTTATTCCCGTGCGATAGTCATCTTCGCCGTGTCCGGGGGCAATATGTACAACTCCAGTTCCATCCTCTATTGTGACAAAATCTCCCAAAACTACCTGCGACAGCCTGTCAATAAACGGGTGGTGAGCCTTAAGTCCTTCAAGTGCGTTGCCTTTTACTTGTTTAACTATTGTACCGCCAAGTCCTATGTCCACAAGTTTCTCAAGAAGCGGCGCGGCAACTATGTATGATACCCCTTCAGCGCCAACAACCGCATAGTCAACATCAGGATGCACGGCAAGGGCAAGATTCGCGGGCAACGTCCACGGGGTCGTCGTCCATATTACAATAAAAACGTCCCTACCCTGCTTCTCTCCAAATAACCTAATAACGCTATCAGCATCCAGTTTGAATTTAACATATACCGAAGGTGAAGTCTTATCCGCGTATTCCACTTCGGCCTCGGCAAGGGCGGTAACACATGTCGGACACCAGTGGACGGGCTTCTTTCCCCTGTAAACGTAACCGGCTTGTGCGATTTTAAAAAATTCCGCCACGATGTCGGCCTCGTAATCGTAGTCCATCGTGATATATGGGTTAGACCAGTTGCCGAATACGCCAAGGCGAATGAACTCATCCCTCTGAATGTCTATGAACCGTTGCGCGTAGGAGCGGCAGTGGGCGCGTTTTTCGATTATTGAGACGGTGAGTTTTTTTGCCCCCAGCTCCTTATCTGCCTGATGTTCAATGGGAAGGCCGTGGCAGTCCCAGCCCGGTACGTACGGCGAGTAACGCCCGCTCATGGCGTGGAATTTAACGATTATGTCCTTGAGTATCTTGTTGAGGGCGTGCCCAATATGGATGTGCCCGTTTGCATAGGGCGGGCCGTCGTGAAGACAATATGGAGTGTTGTCCTTGTTTTTCTCTTCCATCTTCGCGCGTATATCCACCTCCTGCCAGAAGGCCAGGAAATCCAGCTCCCTTAGGGCAAGATTCGCCTTCATAGGGAAGTTCGTATCGGGAAGATTTAATGTATCTTTAAAATCCTTTGCCATAGCATAGAAAACTAACACTCTCAGGCAGTAAAAGTCAAGATTGAAATCCGGGGTGTCACAGCAAAGTAGAAATGTCCTATTCAGTTAGTAATAACCGGACGGGTATCCCCTGCCCATCAGCCGCGGTATTTTATCAGTGCCGCCTCAAAGGCCATGACCATTTTGCCGCAAAAATTATCCCACGTCAAGTTGTCTTTTACAAACAGTCTTCCACGCGTTGCGATTTGTTTATGTCCTGGGCGGTTGAGATACACATCCATGAGCGCTCCCGCGTAGTCTTCGGTTACTGTGCCGATGCCCTCGGATTTTATCACAGGGGCCGCGGTCATTTCGGGCGATACGACAACAGGGGTTTCAGCCGCGAGTGCCTCAAACGGTGACAGCCAGCCGCCCTGGGATTTTACCGGATGAAGGAGCACGTCGGCGGCGTAGTACAGTTCCCTGAGTTGTTCCCTGTTTACATGCCCTGGCAGTTGTACTATTTCGTTGAGGGCGTGGTCGTTAATATATTTTTTTACGCTTTCAAAATATGCCCCGCCCTGAAATCCCACCAATACCAATGATATGCCGGGGATTTTATCCCTCAATAAATTCACCGCCTTCACTGATTCAAGTTGATTCTTATATGGGTTAAACATGCCGGACTGAAGGACTATAAACCGGCCTTGATTTACTGGTATCGTCTCAGGTGGGTTGGAGAAAAACCCGTAGTTTATCCCGTATGGGATTACCTGAGGGGTAAGACCATACAACGACTTAAAGCGCCCGGCATTGAACTCGTCCGCCACTACGACGTTTCTCACAAACCGCCTGACGATAAACTTATCAAAGTCATAAAACATGGCCTTCACTAATCTCTTAGGCGCGGATTCCCCTGCCGTGCCGCCACCTAAGAACACCTCCGGCGGTTCGTTGCAAAGCCACACGGCGGGCTTAGAAATGCTGAATGCCGCAAGTTCGGCAGGGCAGTTGTGCAGATTTATCACGTCAAACCTCTCTGCGTGGCGGCGTACTCCCCTGCTTAGGAGCCACATATTTTTCAGCAAATCACGCCAGTCGTCTAATGCCTCAAACGGCAGGGTTATGATTTCTGTGTCTTTTTTTATCAAATTCCCTTCTATTTCGGGAAGGACTCCGGTGGTCAGCAGGGCGTGTTCTATCTTATTTTCTGACAGGTAGTTTAAAAGCTCAACTATGACTAGTTCAGCACCGCCGTAGACGTACATCCGGGGGGACACAACAAGCACACGCATTGTGTCAGACCTCTGTCCGGGACTTGTAAATACAGCAGTTGCCGCAGGGGGGCGGACACTGCCCCGATTTGAGCATCGTTTTAAGATTCTTATAACGCCGCCCCCTCCAGATTTCTCTGAAGTCCTGACTAAAAATATTTCCAAGGGAGGTCTCGCGCTGGAAATCCCGCCGGTTTGCCTCATTTCCGGCACAGCAGGGGATTACGTCCCCCGTTGCGAATATAAACGGCATCGTCCACTCAATACAGTTTTTCATAGGTGGCTTGTCAGTGGGCACGTCGAGATTCCATGTTATCTTTACCCCGTGTTTTTTACCCGCCTCAATCGCCGCGGCTATGGTCTGTTCGGGGACTGCCGTATAAAGGCCGTCCGTTTCCTTGTATCTGTGAAGCATCTGAGAAAAGAATATGGTAACGTCCTCACCATGGGCAAGCTCAGATACAAGCTCTACGTATCTGGCAACCTCGCCGCAGTTGAGTTTGTTGATTATATAGTGGAAGTTCATCTCAGGGAAAAACGCCCCCATCTCTTTTTTAATCCTGAAAAATTGCCTTACGTTTTCTGTGACCCTGTTCCAATCTGAACCGACACGCAGCGCCTCATATGTCTGCTTCGTTGCCGCATCGAGTGAGACGAAAAAGTTTTCGATATTTATTTCTATAAGCCTTCTGGCGGCTTTGCCGTCAATAAAATAAAACGTATCAAACAGCTCCACGATTGCGCGTTTTTTCTTGACATACTCAAGCATGTTAAAGAAATCCCTGTGCATGAAACTCTCGCCGATGCCCGTCAGGCCTATCCACTTAAGGCGTGGAAACTGGTCAATTATGTGCCTGAAATTATCGAATGACATGTCAATGGCAGGCTCTGACCAGTACGTATGCTCACACTGAACGCACCGCAGGTTGCACCGTGTGGTCACCTCAATCTCCAGATACTGCGGATAGCCGTCCAAAAGATATAACAGCTTTATGATAAGTGGATGGCGCGCAAACCAAAATATGTGGTAATGCAGGTAGTTATAGGCATAGCGAATACCCTTGTATCTAAGGGTGGCCATCACGCGCCTCAATCCTGACAGGTATCTTGTCATGCAGACAGCCTTTCCAAGTCGGCGTCAACCATCATGTGGACGATGGCCTCGAACCTGGCCTTAGGGTACCATCCGAGGGTTTTATTTGCCTTCTCAGAATTTCCCCATAGCGTGTATACCTCTGTGGGGCGGCTGAATTTCGAATCAAACCTGACATAACGCCCCCAGTCGTTTATGCCGAGACGCCTGAACGCGGTATCAAGAAACTCGCGTATGGAGTGGATTTCACCGGTTGCGATAACATAGTCGTCCGGCCTTTCGTGCTGGAGCATGAGCCACATTGCCTCCACATAATCCCCGGCGAATCCCCAGTCGCGCCTGCCGTCAATGTTTCCAAGTATTAACTCATCGGCAAGGCCGAGCTTTATTTTAACCGCGCCTGAGGAAATCTTTCGGGTGACGAACTCCTGCCCCCGGATTGGGGATTCGTGATTAAACAGTAGCCCGTTGCAGCAGAACATGCCGTAGCTCTCGCGAAAATTTACCGTCATCCAGTAGGCGTAGAGCTTGGAAACGGCGTATGGGGAGCGAGGCTTAAACGGGACATCCTCGTTTTGAATGCCGTTTATGTTGTTGTTGCCGAAGAGGTCGCCGGTTGAGGCCTGAAAGAGCCTGGCGTTTGGGGCAAAGCTGCGCATTGCGTTAAGCAGGTAGAGGACGCCGAGGGAGTTAATCTCAGTCGTGGTCTTTGGCTGTTCCCACGATACGCCCACAAAGGATTGGGCGGCAAGATTGTATACCTCATCCGGGGTGATGAGTTTAAAGATAGTCATAAGGGATTTTTCGTCGGTCATATCGCCGGTAACAAATTCCACATCGTTTGTAACGCCCAGATAGTCGGTGTTACCGAAGTTGGGATTGGAGTACCGGCGGATAAGCCCATAGACCTTGTACCCCTTGTCAAGCAGCAGACGTGCCAGATATGGCCCGTCCTGCCCAAGAATTCCGGTGACTAATGCCGTTTTTTTTGCCATTTTTACGATGTATCCTCCATAATTTGCACCCTCTCACCCTCAAAATGAGATTATAACAAAAATCGCTTGATATAAAAAACAAAAATATAGTACACTTATTGCCTGTCTAAAATTCCGAAGAAAGAGGTTTAAGAAATGGCAAATACCGTACACATAATTGACGTAACGAATCGTGACGGCGTTCAGACGTCCCGAATACTCCTCCCAAAGCTGTCCAAGACGATGCTGAATATCTATCTGGACCAGATGGGGATATTTCAGTCCGAGGTAGGTTTTCCGACACTTAAGCATGAGGTTGGTTACATCAATGCTAATCTGAAACTGTTTGAGAAAGGCATTATGAAGCAAATCCATCTTGAGGGCTGGTGCAGGGCGGTCGTTGAAGACATTGAGACTACATTTAAGAATTGTCCTAAGATGAGACATTTGAACATCTCAGCCTCCACGTCCGATATCCTGATACAGGGCAAGTTTCAGGGCAGAAAGACGTTTAAGGACGTCATTGATGGGATGGTAAAGGCCCTGCGTGCGGCCAAAGACGCAGGGGCGGATACCGTGGGTGTGAACGCCGAAGACGCCTCACGCACTGATCTTGATAAGCTGGAGGAGTTTATTATTGCTGGCAAAGAAAACGGCGCCTCGCGGTTTCGGTACTGCGATACGCTTGGCAGTGAAGACCCGATTTCCATGTACGAGAAGATTAAGACCCTATCTGAGAAGACGAAATTCCCTATAGAGATGCACTGCCATAACGACCTTGGAATGGCCGAGGCGATATCCATAGCCGGGGCGCGCGGCGCAATAGAGTGCGGTATAGACACATACATCAACACGACGGTAAACGGTTACGGTGAGCGGGCGGGCAACGCCGACCTTGTGTCAATACTTCTGGCGCTGAAGTTTTCCCCGTATTTCATTAAAAAAGAGATCACAAGCGACAATGTTGACCTAAAAAAATCATGGAGGATAGCGCGGTATGCCTCCTACGCCTTCGGGCTTCCAATCGCAATAAACCAGCCCGGAGTGGGGGCGAATGCCTTTGCCCACGAATCGGGGATACACGCCGACGGGACACTCAAAGACCGCCGCAACTATGAACTCTACGACTATGAGGAGGTGGGCAGGGGAGAGCCTGACCTCCTGCAGACCGGCAGGGTGATAACCACAGGGGCATACGGCGGCATAACAGGGTTCAGGCACGTGTATGACGGCCTTGGGGTTCATTTCAATAGCGACTACGAGGCCAGAGAAATCCTTGAACTGGTACAGTACGCCAATCTCCACACGCAAAAACCACTGACCGACGACGAGCTGCGATTACTCGCAAGCCATCCCGATGAAGCAAGGGAATTACTGAGGATAAGCCTATGACAGTTCATGATATAACATTGATACCGGGCGACGGTGTAGGGCCGGAGATAACCGACGCGGTGGTGAGGGTTATTGCCGGGGCGGGCGTTAAGGTGAATTGGGACGTTCAGCACGCGGGCACAGACGTGTTTGAGGCCGAGGGCGTGCCTCTTCCCGCGCGCGTTATAGACAGCATAAAGAAGAATAAAATAGCGCTTAAAGGGCCGGTAACAACCCCTGTGGGAACAGGGTTTCGGAGTGTAAACGTAACGCTGCGCCAGGAGCTTGATTTATATGCCTGCCTTCGTCCCTGTAAATCATATGCGGGGGCGCGGTGCGTATATCCGAATGTTGACCTTGTCGTGGTCAGGGAAAACACTGAGGACCTGTATGCCGGCATAGAGTTTCAAAAGGACAGGAAAGAGACGCTTGAATTGATAGATTTCATAGCGTCAAAGACAAACAAGTCCATACGCTCTGACTCAGGTATCAGCATAAAGCCGATTTCGGTATTCGGCACGGAGAGGATAGTGCGTTTTGCCTTTGAGTACGCGGTGGCAAACGGCAGAAAAAAGGTGACCTCTGTGCACAAGGCAAATATAATGAAGCACTCAGACGGGCTGTTTTTAGAGGTGGCCAATACGGTTGCGAAGTCATATCCCGACATAGAGTATGAAGACAGAATCATAGACAACATGTGTATGCAGTTGGTGCAGAAGCCGGAGTTGTATGACGTGCTGGTGCTGCCGAACTTGTATGGCGACATAGTGTCAGACCTGGCGGCTGGGCTGATTGGGGGACTGGGGCTTGCACCGGGGGCGAATATAGGCGGTGAGATGGCGGTCTTTGAGGCCACACACGGCAGCGCTCCAAAGTACAAGGGCCTGAACAAGGTAAACCCGATGGCAATGATGCTCTCAGCAATCATGATGCTGAACTATATAGGCGAGCGCGAAGCGGCCGCCCGCATAGACGCGGCAATCGCCTCCATAATCAAAGAGGGCAAACACGTTACCTACGACATGAAACCCACGCCGAACGATCCAACGGCAGTAGGGACATCGGAGGTTGCCGACGAAATCATAAGACGATTGTAAAACGTGGTAAGATTTACGGGTTGTAGGGGGGTTACCCCCCTACGCCGTTAATCCTTAGATGTTTTAACAACAAGCGCCACTGTCAGAGCCGCAGCCACAGGACGGTTCCCCTCCGGTTATCATGCCGTTGATAATTGCAGAGGCGCAACCCACGCCTGAGGTTACTGTTATTGCACCGAAGGCGCAGTTGTTTTCACACGCGCCGCACTCCATGCACTTGTCCTTGTCAGTTATACTGGCCTTCGCACTTACGATGATAAAGACGCCATGCGGGCAAACCTCAGCACACATGCCGCACCCCGTACACCTGTCGCTGTCAAATTGCAGTGTGGCCACATCGGCTAAATATATCATAGCACCCCCGATTTATAGAGTATCAACGAAACCAACGATGCCATCCCTGCAATTATATACGCAAACACGGCATACCTCAGCTCCTTCTTAACGCCCGACATCCCTGTAAAGGTTGTAGAACCGGTAAATTGAAGGGCGGCAAAAGAACTCACGGCTGGAAAGAACAACCAGACAAACACCATAAGAGAGACCGGCATTGCCGAAATTAATTTCATGACTAAAAACATGGCCAAAAGCCCCGCTATCCATCCCTTTAGCGAAAAAGCCCTAAATGGAATCACCGGCAGAAATACCGGCGTTATAAACGCCCCGGCCAAAACGCCCACAAGACCGAGTAACAGAAAAGGCGCCCCGCCGTAAAACGCGTCTCTAAAGACGACCCCCGTACTATGCGCACCAAAAAAAATCAGCACAATAGCCGCATACACAGGGTACCACTTGAGCATAGGAATTATCTCCATCGGGGTTAGTACCAATCTGTCTGCCAAGGGGAAATGCACGGTGCGCATTTGTGCCGTTGCCTTATAGCCGTTTTTGATGTAGGCCGCAATATCCGCCGCGTAAACCGGTCCAAACAGGACTCTGAACCCCGTGGCCTTAATGACCTTATACGCGCTTATTCCTACCGCCCCAAGCTGAGGCACTATTAGCCTTCTATGTCGCACGCAAAGAGGCAGATTTGTATCAGATATTTTATTTATCAACTCTTCAGTGGAGAAAGTCCCTTTCCCCGCGGCACACCACACGTTTATGCCCTTTGTGTCGAGCACTAAAACCCATGCGTTTATACCCGCAAGCGCGCTCCTTAACTTGTCGAAGCTCAACTTATAGCTGGCGCTCACAAACACGTCCGAGTCCTCAGACGGCTCACCCAAGGCGTAAAGCCCGGGTGTAACAGTATAGTTATTTCTGAACGAACTTAGCCGACACTTCACTGCACCCCATTTATCGTTTCGTGATAGTGTCGCAGAAACCTTCTTAATGTCTAACACAGTTTTTAGGGCGGCAGCACCGGGGGGCGAAGTTTGAGCGCACTGGCATCCGGCATTATTGGAGGCAGTCTCAGCAGGGCAGCAACCGCCGCTGTTCGCCTTTTCAGAATTAACCATTATACATAAATAATATCACAGCTCTGGCGTTGTTGGCAAATAATGTATTTGCGATAAACAATTTTTCTCTACTCCACGACATGTTTAACTAAACTTTCGCACTAAGGAATAGTGAATTTTACCCATAGTCCGTCATTCCGGCTTGTCCGGAATCTTATTTAGCGTGAGGATGTGAAAAGACAGATTCCAGACAAGCCGGAATGACGACAAGGCAACCCGGAATGAAAGGCCATTTTGTGCGAGAGCATGTCTTCATACTTACGTACTCATT
>NZ_JBJUSG010000042.1:0-11905 GCF_046044395.1 Candidatus Magnetominusculus dajiuhuensis
CCCGGGGGGGGGGGCTGCTTTACTATTGTGACACAGTCTGGAAAGCGGGAATCCATGAGAGGGAATTACTGGTGTAAGTTTCTAATGCGATTGCCCTGGGATTGGAATTGTCTTGGGCCAGGCCAAACTGCCGGTTGAGCAGATTATCTACGTGGGTTGCCTCTATGAGGGGATGAGTGAATAGAGGCACCCACGCATACGTGTGGGTGCCTCCTGTTTCTGTGTTAACGTGTGCCGACTATGTGCCAGTTAGTATCTGAGACTGTTTGCAGCACTGCGGCGCTTGTTATTGTCGTGCCGTTCATATACCAGATAACGTTGTACCCGTAAACATTATTTCTCCAGAGTATGTCCGGTTTGCCGTCGCCATTGTAATCTGCGATACTCACGATTTCCCAGTTGGTGTCCGCAACCGTAAGGGCTGGCAGTGCGCCATAAGAGGTTAACGTTGTCCCGTTCATATACCAGTAGGCGATGTTGCCGGATTGCGTGTTCCTCCAAAGTATGGTCGTTGTGTTGTCACCCTTGAAGTCTCCCGTGCCCGCTATAACCCAGCTTGTGTCTGAGACAGTGGGTATAAAAGTCTCAGTTTGTGGAGTGATACCGCTCATGTGCCATACGACATCGTTGCCGGTAGAGGTATTTCTCCACAGTATATCAGTGTTGCCCATACCGTTGAAATTACCTGTCCCCGCAATCATCCAGTTTGTGTCTGATACGGTGGGCAGTAACACCTGCGATGTGACATTTCCTCTGTTCATGTGCCATACGACATTGTAGCCATACGTTTGGTGTCTCCATAGGATGTCGGTCTCAGAGCCGCCTCCAAAATTGCCTACGCCGACTATTTTCCAACTGACATCGGAAACGGTTGATAAAATTGTCATGCTCGGCGCAGCCATAGTGGCGTTGTCCCATATGACGTTCTGGCCTGATGAGTAGTTTCTCCAGAGCATGTCCGCCCTGCCGTCGTTAAAGAAGTTGCCTTTGATGGTCGGCCCGGACCCGGGGGTCGGTGTTGGCGTTGGGGTCGGTGTTGGTGTTGGTGTTGGGGTTGGCGAAGTCGTTGGGGTTGGTGTCGGCGTTGGCGAAGTCGTTGGGGTTGGTGTTGGTGTTGGCGTTGGTGAAGTTGAGGTGCCTGTGCCGCTTAACGCTATAGTCGTAGTGGCCGCGTTTGAGTTAATTTGTACAGTTGTTGATTTTGCGCCAGTGGAAGTAGGAGCAAATGTGGCAGTGATTGTACAACTGCTTCCAGGTGAAATCAAAGGCGTAAGGCTTGAACACGTACCGGCTGAGACTGTGAACATTGAACTGTCACCCCCTGTGTTCGCTATTGAGGTGATAGCAAGGTAAGAGCCTCCCGGGTTGTATATCGTAAATGTATTCGCAGAGGATAAACTCCCTGATAGTACCGAACCAAAATCCCATGTTGTGGGGGTTACGGATATGGAAGCCACAGTGCCGCCGCCACCACTGCTGGAAGCCGTAAAGTTATTTCCCATTGAGTCAGCGCCGCTTAATGTCACAGCGGTACTTGTCGGTGAGAATACAAGTCCTGACTTGGCGGGCGTTACAGTATAGCTTCCATCAGAAAGTCCCAAAAATCCATACATACCGTTGGCGCCTGTGGTGGTTGTACCGCTGGCAGCCCCGGTAAGAGTTACCGTTACCCCGCTTACGCCTATACCATTGGTGTAAATTACCCCTTGTATTGCATGGACGGTAGTTACGGCGTTCGATGCCTGAAAGTTCTGCGTAACGGCAGGTCCGCTCAACGTCATACTACCGCTTGTTGGACTGAAGGAATAGCCGCTGGCCCCTGGAATTACAGTATAGCTTCCGGTAGAAAGTCCTGTAAAAAAGTACATCCCTCTGCTGTCGGTAAATGTTGTGCCGCCGCCAGCTCCGGAAAGTACTACCATGACCCCGCTTACTCCGGTTGTCTCCAACTGATAACCAATTGAAATCGTCCCTGATATTGCGTTTGTTGCAGGTGCGGCAACGGTTGCCGTAAAGTTATTTCCCGTTGAGGCAGCACCCGTTATTACCACACTGCGACTTGTTGGGGAGAATGTATAGCCGCCAGCAGTTGGCGTTATCGTATAGCTTCCGTTAGCAAGGCCTATAAAACTATACATGCCGTTGCTGTCGGTAGTTGTCGTGGCGATGGCGTCTCCTGAAAGGATTACCGTTACCCCGGCTACTGCGTTTGATTCCAACGACTGGCCAACGGTAATTGCCCCTGATATTGAGCTTGTGGCCGCCGAGGCAAAAGAGCACATTAGTATCAGCGCAATAAATAGTGTGGCTACTTTGAGCATTGCCATTGGCCTTTTGCCGCTGAACATCTTATCCCTTCCACCTGTGTTATATTGTATCCTTTCATTGTCAAACATATTGTCTCCTTTTTCCCGTATCCTGACCTGTTTGGGTTAATAAAAAGAGGTGCCCATTACATATGTGGGCACCCCTGACGCAATTGCTAACGCGGACCTACTATGTGCCAACTACTCAGTGGAATCGTCAGCAGCATTTGGACGCTTTTTATTGTCGTGCCATTCATAAGCCAGAGAACATCATAACCGTAGGTTTTGTTTCTCCAGAGTATGTCAGGTTTGCCGTCGCCGTCGAAATCACCTGTACTGACGATTTCCCAGTCGGTGTCCACAACCGTAAGCGCCGGCAACGCGCCAATTGAGGCTACCGTTGTGCCGCTCATATACCAGTAGGCGATGTTGCCGGTCTGCTGGTTTCTCCAAAGTATAGTAGTTGAGTTGTCGCCCTTGAAGTCCCCTGTGCCTGCTATAACCCAGTTTGTGTCTGCCACAGGGCTTATTGCTACCTCAGATTGGGGAGTTATACCGCTCATGTGCCATACGGCGTTTGCGCCGGTAGAGGTATTTCTCCACAGTATATCGGTGTTGCCTGTACCGCTGAAATTCCCTGTCCCCGCAATCGTCCAGTTTGTGTCGGTTACAGTGGGCAGTATGCCTCCTGATCTGGCAGTTCCTCCGGTCATATACCATACGACATTGTAGCCGGCGGTTTGGTGTCTCCATAGTATGTCGGTTTCAAAGCCGCTTCCAAAATTCCCCACACCGACTAATTTCCAATCGGTATCGGTAACAATTGGTAAACTTGTCAGCTCTATTGAAGACACAGTAGTGACGTTGTCCCATATTGTGTTTTCACCAGTAGAGAAGTTTCTCCAAACCAGGCTTGCCTTGTGTGTTCCTGAGAAATCGCCTTTAACAATTATCGTAGGAGAAATTGTAAAGTTTGCCGTTACAACCACACCAGTACCTGAGTTCAGCTTACACGTCCCCGTACCGGAACAACCCCCGCCAGACCAGCCCGTGAAGCTTGAGCCTGTTGTGGCCGTTGCGGTAAGCGTAGTGGCAATCGTCGAAGTATATGCCGCGGCGCAATTATTGCCACAACTGATGTTGCCATCGGAACTCGTTACTGTGCCGATGCCTGTGCCGGTCTTTGATATTCCCAAAACAATCGTACCAGCCGGTGTCCACGCGTTGGCGATTGTGCAGGTGATGGTATTGCCCGCATCCGCACTCGTTATCGTCAGATTATCTCCGGCCAGCGTACCGCCGCCAGTGCAACTGTACACGGGCGAGTATCCGGTCGGCCCTGCCTCAGATAACGTATAGACGCCCACCGGTACTCTAATGGCCGCAAGAGGAGTCGTACCTGTGATTACCGTCGGGCCGGTTGATGAGCCCCCGGTCGCCTTCAGTATGAACTGTCCTACCGTGGCCGTACCGCCACCAGTGTTGTTCACAGTGGTCAGCAGGCTAAGATTGGCCGTACCAGCCGGTATCCATGTGTTGCGGATTGTACAGGCGATGCTATTGCCCGCATCCGCACTCGTGATTGTCAACTGATTGCCGGCCAACGTGCCGCCGCCACTGCAACTGTATGTGGGAGCGTATCCCGCCGGCCCTGTCTCCGTCAACGTGTATACGCCCAACGGCGCACTGGCAGCCGCCACCGGCGTCGTACCTGTTATTACCGTCGGGCCGGTTGTGATGTCGCCCGTTGCCGTCAGCATGAACTGTCCCGCCGTGGACGTACCTCCGCCTGTGTTGGTTACCGTCGTTAGCAGGCTAAGATTGGCCGTGGTAGCCGGGGACCATGTATTTGTGATTGTGCAGGTGATGGTATTGCCCGCATCCGCACTCGTGATTGTCAACTTATTAAAGGCCAACGTGCCACCGCCACTGCAACTGTACGAGGGCTTGTATCCCGTTGGTCCTTTGACCGTCAGCGTATAGACGCCATTCGGCGCATTAATAGCCGCCACTGGCGTCGTACCTGTGATTACCGTCGGGCCGGTTGTGGCGTCGCCCGTTGCCGTCAGCGTGAACTGCCCGGCCGTGGCCGTACCGCCACCAGTGTTGGTCACCGTAGTCACCAGGGCCAGCTTCGTCGTGATTGACTCGCAAGCGGTAGGGACAGTAATCGTATCCGCATTCATCGTGATTGTCCCGCCAGATGCTATAAGTCTTCCTTGCACGGTTGCAAGGTTTCCTATCGTAATACCGGCATTATCAATAATAGTTCCCGAAAACGTGGAGTTTGCCGCCAGTGTCGTTGCGGCGCCGGGAGCCCAAAATACATTGTTAGCGCACGCGCCATTATCCAGGAAAACAGTGGAATTGGCTGCTGTACCAAGCGCCGCTGATCTGAAGACGTAAACGCCGGAACCACTGAGGTGAACTGTTGAACCTATATTCATTGAGCCGGTGCTGAAATAACAACCAGGAGGGATTATCCCAGGGGTACCACCACCGATAGACACCGAGGCCAGATCAACCGCGGCTCCTAACGCGGTACAGGTTTGACCATTAATAGTCGCCAGAGCGGAGCTTTGATCCGATACCTGTGAGTCAACGCAAGGTACAAGTGTCGAGCCTGTAATTGCGGGAGGATTAACTGATGGTGTAGTCCAACAGACATTTCCATTGAGAGTGGTGGGGTTGGTAATAGTAAGAGTGCTGGAAGTGACTGCGAATGAGCTGTTCGATAAAAGGGCTGGCGCGGTGGCGGCCAACACAGGGGATGCCCCGCAAATAAGCGCAACTAATGCCAAAACCCAGATACCTGCCAAAATCTTTGAGCCTATCATCCGGTTAAGAGTATACTTATATATCATTTTTCATTCCTCCTTAACTATTGTTTTTCGATTGTTTAAATCTTCCTTCGCAAAACCGCATCCAGCAGTCTCCACCATTGAAGACCGGGAACTGATTATGTACATGACCTTCCTCCTTTTCTCTGTACCGTATCCGAAAACCAAACATAACAAACTACCCTGGCTGCTTCTGAGCCATAAGCAAACCACCTATTTAATTTCTGACTTCCTGAATACTGTCTCATCAGGTAAACACTTAATCAGAGCCTTTTCAACTAAATCGGTTAAGCTGCGTCCCTCAATTATGGCCTGAGCCTTGGCTTGCTTAACAAGATCTTTATCGAGTAGAAAAGTTGCTCGATGTTTACTTATACGATTAGTAGTCATAGTTACTATTATATCACAGCTTGTAGTAGTTGTCAAGTGTTATTATTACATATATATCAAATTGACAGAAAATATATTATATTGCCTGCAAGGCCAGCCCCGGCAGGTTCATATTACCACTCGTTTGGGGATGCTTTTGAGAAGAAGAGGCGCCCATGTGGGCGCCTCCGATGCAATTGTTAACGCGGGCCTACTATGTGCCAACTGCTATCGGGAATCGTTAGCAGCATTTGGACGCTTTTTATTGTTGTGCCGTTCATAAGCCAGAGAACATCGTACCCGTAGGCTTTGTTTCTCCAGAGTATGTCAGGTTTGCCGTCGCCATTAAAATCGGCTGTACTGACGATTTCCCAGTTGGTATCAGCAACCGTAAGTGCCGACAGCGCGCCAATGGAGGCTACCATGGTGCCGTTCATATACCAGTAGGCGATGTTGCCGGTCTGCTGGTTTCTCCAAAGTATAGTAGTTGAGTTGTCGCCCTTGAAGTCCCCTGTGCCTGCTATAACCCAGTTTGTGTCTGCCACAGGGCTTATTGCTATCTCAGATTGGGGCGTTATACCACTCATGTGCCACACGGCGTTTGCGCCGGTAGAGGTATTTCTCCACAGTATATCTGTGTTGCCCGTACCAATGAAATTCCCTGTCCCCACAATCGTCCAGTTTGTGTCGGTTACAGTGGGCAGTATGGCACCGGATCTCGCGGTTCCTCCGGTCATATACCATACGACATTGTAGCCGTAGACCTGGTGTCTCCATAGTATGTCCGTTTGAACACCGCTTCCAAAATTCCCCACGCCGACTATTTTCCAATCGGTATCGGTAACAATTGGTAAACTTGTCAGCTCTAATGAAGACTCAGAAGAGGCGTTGTCCCATATGGTGTCCTGGCCCGTAGAGTAATTTCTCCACATTATGGTTGCCCTGCCTATTCCTAAGAAATCTCCTTTAACAATCGGAGTAGGAATATTTTGAAAGTTTGCCGTTACAATCACGCCAGTGCTTGAGTTCAGAGTACATTTCCCTGTACCGGAACAACCACCGCCAGACCAGCCCGTGAAGGTTGACCCTGTGTCGGACGTTGCAGTAAGCGAAGTTGCAATCGGTGAAGCATATGATGAGGCACAAGTATTGCCACAACTGATGATACCATCAGAGCTTGATACTTTACCGGTGCCTGTACCTGTCTTTGATATTCCCAAAACAACCTTGCCAGCCGGTATCCACGCATTGGCGATTGTGCAGGTGATGGTATTACCAGCGTCCGCACTCGTGATCGTCAGATTATCTCCGGCCAGCGTGCCGCCACCAGTGCAACTGTACACAGCCGTGTATCCCGTCGGCCCTATCTCCGATAATGTATAGCGGCCCACCGGCGCACTAGTAGCAGCCACAGGTGTCGTACCTGCGATTACCGTCGGTCCTGTGGATGAGTCGCCGGTGGCCTTCAGTATGAACTGTCCCGTTGTAGCCGTACCGCCGCCAGTGTTGTTCACCGTAGCCAGCAGGCTAATACTGGCCGTAGTAGCAAATGAAGCTGTAAATATTGCCGAGACAGTAACATCAGAACTTGAGCTCATCGAACATGTCCCCGTGCCGGAACAACCCGCACCAGACCAGCCCATGAAGGTTGACCCTGTAGTAGCCGTTGCGGTAAGCGTAGCCGACATCGGTGAATCATATGAGGAGGAGCAAGTATTGCCGCAGTAGATGTGGCCATCGGCGCTTGTTACTAAGCCGCTGCCTGTGCCGGTCTTTGATATTGTCAAAGTAAGCGTTGGCGTCGGCGTCGGTGTTGGAGTTGGCGTCGGTGTTGGCGTTGGAGTTGGCGTCGGTGTTGGCGTTGGAGTTGGCGTTGGAGTTGGCGTCGGTGTTGGCGTTGGAGTTGGAGTAAGTGTAAAGTTTGCCGTTACAGTCACGGCAGTATTTGAGTTCAGAGTGCATGTCCCTGTACCGGAACAGCCCCCGCCAGACCAGCTTGAGAAGGTTGAGCCGGTGCCGGGCGTTGCGGTAAGCGTTGTGGCAATCGGTGGAGTATATGCGAAGGAGCATGTACCGCCACAGTTGATATGAGTATCAGCACTCGTTACTGTGCCGGTGCCGGTGCCGGTTTTTGAAATTCCCAAAATAACCGTACCAGCCGGGACCCATGTATTGGCGATTGTGCAGTTGATGGTATTTCCAGCATCCGCCCCGGTTATTGTCAAATTATCGCCAACCAGGGTACCACCACCAATGCAGCTATACACACTGGCGTATCCCGTTGGCCCTGTCTCCGACAGCGTATAAAGGCCCACCGGTGCAGTGACAGCCGCAACCGGAGTTACGCCGGTGATTACTGTTGGTCCGGTGGATGGGGCACCAGCCGCCCTCAGCGTGAACTGACCCGCCGTGGCAGCGCCGCCGCCCGTGTTGTTCACCGTCTTGAGAAGGCCAAGATTGGCCGTACCAGCCGGTACCCATGTATTGGTAATTGTGCAGGTTATGGTATTGCCCGCATCCGCCCCGGCGATTGTCAATTGATTACCGGTCAACGTGCCACCGCCAACGCAATTGTACGTGGGCGTGTATCCCGTCGGCCCTGTCTCTGTCAGTGTATAGACGCCCACCGGTGCACTGGCAGCCGCCACAGGCGAAGTACCAGTGATTACCGTCGGGCCGGTTGTGGCGTCGCCTGTTGCCGTCAGCGTAAACTGTGCCTTCGTCGCCGTGCCGCCGCCCGTGTTGACCACCGTCTTGAGCAGGGCAAGATTGGCCGTGCTAGCCGGGGTCCACGTATTGGTGATTGTGCAGGTGATGGTATTGCCCGCATCCTCACTCGTGATTGTCAACTTATTAGCGGCCAACGTGCCACCGCCGCTGCAACTGTACGAGGGCGTGTATCCAGTTGGCCCTGTCTCTGTCAGCGTATAGACGCCATTCGGCGCACTAATGGCCGTCACCGGCGAAGTACCAGTGATTACCGTCGGTCCGGTCGTGACATCGCCCGTTGCCGTTAGCGTGAACTGCCCCGCCGTGGCCGTACCTCCGCCTGTGTTGACCACTGTCTTCGTCAGGCCCAGCTTCGCCGTAACCGCCGAGCAGGAAGAAGGAACAGTAATCGTATCCGCATCTACTGTGACCGTCCCGCCCGATACCAGTAGTCTACCTGTCACGGTCGAAAGGTGCCCTATGGTGATACCGGCGTCATCAATGATAGTTCCAGAAAATTTAGTGCTTGCCCCAAAAGTCGTGGCAGAAGTGGGTGCCCAGAATATATTGTCAGCACAGGCGCCATTTTCCAGGAAAACTGTGGAATTGACCGCTGTCCCAAGCGCCCCATCTGTTCTGAAGATGTAAACGCCGGAGCCGCTGAGGTGAACGTTTGAGCCTATATTCATTGCGCCAACGCTGTGATAACAACCAGGAGGGATGACCCCCGGGGTACCACCATTAATAGTTACCGAGGACAGATCAATCGCGCCAGCAGGGAGTTCTGTACAGGTCTGGCCGACCAGAGTCGTCAGGGCGGAGCCTTGATCTCCTACTTGTGAGCCACTACAAGGCACGAGCACCGTGCCAGTAATCGTAGGTACACTGGCGGATGGTGTAGTCCAACAGACATTTCCACCCAGAGTGGTGGGGTTGGCGCTGGTAAGAGTACTGGAAGTGACCGCATATGTGCTGTTTGATAAAAGGGCTGGCGCGGTCGCCGCCAATGCGGGTGATGCCCCGCAAATTAGCGCGACCAATGCCAAAACCAAGAGACCAGCCAAACTCTTCAAGCCTATCATCCGGTTAAGGATATTTCTATCTGAATACATTTTGATTCCTCCTTACATTTTTGTTCGATTTTTAAACCTTCCTCTGCCGCATAACGGCATCCTGCCGGCTTTACTGTTACCTCCTGTGGTCAGGGGCGACCAAACCGCCGCCCCCAGTAGTCTCCACCACCACCAAAGACCGATAACTTTATGTTGTCCATTACTTTCCTCCACGATTCCTTAGTACCGTATCCGTAAGCCGAACATAACAAACCCGTTTGATATTGTTCGCCGGAAATCATTGCCTTATTAATAATTCCCAAAGCAAAAACCGCCTGCACAATAACTGCGGTCGCCGCTGACGACGCAAGAATTGAAGCTGCTTTTGAGCCTTGGGCACGCACCTATTTAATTTCAGTCTTCCTGAATACCGTCTCATCAGGTAAACACTTAATTAAAGCCCTTTCTACTAAATCGGTTAAGCTGCGTCCCTCAATTATGGCCTGAGCCTTGGCCTGCTTAACGACATCACGATTAAGTAGAAAAGTTGCCCTATGTTTAGTTATACGATTAGTTGTCATGATTACTATCATACCACGACATGTATCAGTTGTCAAGTGTTATTTTTACAAATATATCAAAACATATCAAACTGACAGAAAATATATTACATTGTCTGCGAAGACAGCTCCGGTAAGTCCACGCCACAACTCGTTCGGGGATGTTTTTGAGCGGATGAGGCACCCCCTCACATATAGGTGCCTCCGTGCAATTGTTAACGCGGGCCTGCTATGTGCCAACTACTGTCGGGAATCGTCAGCAGCATTTGGACGCTTTTTATTGTCCTGGCGTTCATAAGCCAGAGAACATCGTACCCGTAGGCCTTGTTTCTCCAGAGTATGTCAGGCCTGCCGTCGCCGTCGAAATCGGCTGTACTGGCGATTTCCCAGTTGGTATCGGCAACCGTAAGTGCCGGCAGCACACCACTTTCGGCCACGGTTGTGCCGTTCATATACCAGTAAGAGATTTTACCGGACTGCTGGTTTCTCCAAAGGATAGTGGTTGAGTTGTCGCCCTTAAAATCCCCTGTGCCCGCTATGACCCAGTTTGTGTCCGCAACGGGGGCTAATGCTATCTCAGATAGTGGAGTGATACCGCTCATGTGCCATATGGCGTTTGCCCCGGTAGAGGTATTTCTCCACAGTATATCGGTGTTGCCCGTGCCGCTGAAATTCCCTGTCCCCGCAATCGTCCAGTTTGTGTCAGTTACAGTGGGCAGCACGCCTCCTGACCTGGCAGTTCCTCCGGCCATATACCATACGACATTGTAGCCATAGACCTGGTGTCTCCATAGTATGTCAGTTTCAGTGCCGCTTCCAAAATTCCCCACGCCGACTAATTTCCAATCGGTATCGGTAACAATCGGTAAACTTGTCAGCTCTATTGAAGAGTCGGTAGTGGCATTGTCCCATATGGTGTCCTGGCCAGTAGTGTAATTTCTCCAAATTATGGTTGCCTTGCCTATTCCCAGGAAATCGCCTTTAACAATCGGCGTAAGGATAGTTTGAAAGTTTGCCGTTACAATCACGCCAACACTTGAGTTCAGTATACATGTCCCCGAACCGGAACACCCTCCGCCAGACCAGACTATGAAAAGTGACCCTGTGCTTGTCGTTGCAGTGAGCGTAGTGGCAATCGGTGAGGTATAAGCTGAGGCACAGGTATTGCCACAACTGATGTTGCCATCAGAGCTTGATACTATGCCGCTGCCTGTGCCGGTCTTTGATATTCCTAAAACAACCATACCAGTCGGCGTCCACGCGTTGGCGATTGTGCAGGTAATGGTATTGCCTGCGTCAGACCATAGTATTGTTATATTATCACCTGTTAGTATGCCGCCTCCGGTGCAACTGTACACAGCCGTGTATCCAGCCGGCCCGGTCTGAGACAACAGATAGACGCCCTTAGGTGCACTCGTAGCCGCCACCGGAGTCTTACCTGTGATTACCGTCAGTCCGGTCGCTGAATCGCCGGTCGCTGTCATCATAAACTGCCCCGTTGTGGCCGTACCACCGCCGGTGTTGTTCACCGTATTCAGCAGTATCATGCTGGCCGCCGGTGTTGGCGTCGGTGTTGGTGTCGGTGTTGGCGTTGGTGTTGGCGTTGGTGTTGGTGTCGGTGTTGGCGTTGGTGTTGGCGTTGGTGTCGGTGTCGGCGTCGGTGTCGGCGTCTGTGTTGGCGTTGGTGTTGGCGTCGGTGTCGGCGTTGGTGTCGGCGTCGGTGTTGGCGTTGGTGTTGGCGTTGGTGTTGGTGTTGGTGTCGGTGTCGGCGTCGGTGTCGGCGTCTGTGTTGGCGTTGGTGTTGGCGTCGGTGTCGGCGTTGGTGTCGGCGTCGGTGTTGGCGTTGGTGTTGGCGTTGGTGTTGGTGTTGGCGTCGGTGTCGGCGTCGGTGTCGGTGTTGGTGTTGGCGTTGGTGTTGGTGTTGGCGTTGGTGTTGGTGTCGGTGTTGGTGTTGGTGTCGGTGTTGGTGTTGGCGTTGGTGTTGGCGTTGGTGTTGGCGTTGGTGTTGGTGTTGGCGTCGGTGTCGGCGTCGGTGTCGGTGTTGGTGTTGGCGTTGGTGTTGGTGTTGG